>QHSV01000512.1 GCA_003221655.1 Candidatus Rokuibacteriota bacterium | reverse complement strand
GCCACGCGGCCTTCATGTCCTTCGGCTCGTACGCGGTGGCGATCCTCGGCCAGCATGGGGTCGCGTTCGAGATCGGCCTCGCGGTCGGGGTGGCGGTCGCGTTCGTATGGGGCCTGGTGCTCGGCTTCCCGGCGCTGCAGGTGAAGCACCACTATCTCGCCATGGTCACGCTCGGATTCAACATCATCGTCTTCCTGGTGCTACGGAACTGGGAGTCACTGACGGGCGGGTCCTTCGGGATTTCCAACGTGGCGCGTCCGGCCTGGGGGCCGCTCAGCTTCAAGTCCGACCGCGCCTTCTACCTTTATATCCTCGCCTGGGCGGCCGTGGTGGTCGCCTCGGCTTACTGGATCCTGACCTCCCGCTGGGGACGCGCCTTCCGCGCCATCCGGGAGAACGAGATGCGGGCCGAGGTGGTCGGGGTCAGCTTGCGCAACTACAAGCTGATGGCCTTTGCCATCGGGGCCGCCTACGCCGGGATGGGCGGGGCGCTGTTCGCCCCGCTCCTCGGCTACATCGACCCCGGCGCCTACACGCTCGACCGTTCGATCCAGTTCTTGATGATGGTCGTGCTCGGCGGGCTGGGACGCTTCGAGGGGCCGTTCATCGGCGCCCTGGTCGTCACCGTGCTGCCGGAGGTGCTCCGGGGCTCGGAGGGTCTCTACCTGATCATCTACGCGCTCGCCGTGATCCTCATGATGCTGTTCATGCCGAAGGGGCTCGTCGGCCTCTGGGACTTCGCATGGCGCTCCTCGAGATCGAGAACCTCACCAAGCACTTCTTCCGCCTCTCTGCGCTGAGCCGGGTCAGCCTGAGCGTCGAGCCGGGCGAGCTGCTCGGCGTCATCGGCCCCAACGGGTCGGGCAAGACCACTCTCTTCAACTGCGTCACGGGCGTGCTGCGCCCCTCGGACGGCCACGTGCGCTTCCGGGGCGAGGACATCACGGGACAGACCGCCGACACGGTCTATCACCGGGGTATCGCGCGGACGTTCCAGCTCATCCAGCTCTTCCCGGAGATGACGGTGCTCGAGAACATGCTGGTCGCCGCTCAGGAGAAGAGGGGCACGCTGCTCTCGCGTCTGCTCCGTCGCGAGGAGGCCGAGACGGCGACCCGCGCCCTCGAGTTGCTCGAGTTCCTGGGCATCGCGGCGCTCAAGGAGAGCCTCGCGTCGAATCTCTCCTACGGCCAGCAGAAGCTCCTCGACTTCGGGATGGCGCTCATGTCCGACCCGCAGCTCATCCTCCTCGACGAGCCGATGGCCGGCGTGAACCCCACGATGATCCAGAGCCTGATCGGCCACATCCTCGCGCTGAACGCCCGGGGTTACACGTTCGTGGTCATCGAGCACAACATGGAAGTGGTCATGTCGCTCTGCCGGCGCATCGTCGTCCTGAGCCAGGGCGAGCGCATCGCCGAGGGCACGCCGGCCGAGATCGCCGACAACCCACTCGTGCTCGACGCCTACTTCGGGAGGTGACGGTGGCCCTCCTCGAAGTGCGCGACCTCCACGCCGGATACGGCAAGCTCGAGATCTTGAAGGGCGTGTCCCTCCGGGTCGAGCCCGGTCAGGTCGTCTCGATCATCGGCCCCAACGGGGCGGGGAAGTCGACCGTATTCAAGACGGTGTTCGGTCTTCTGCCCGCCCGTCAGGGCCGGGTGCTCCTCGGCGACGAGGACATCACGAATCGGCCCCCGGCCGAGCTCCTGCGCCGCGGTATGGCGTACGTCCCGCAGGGACGGAACGTCTTTCCCCTCATGACGGTGGAGGAGAACCTCTTGCTCGGGGCCTACACGCGGCCGCGCTCGCCCGAGCTCGACGGAGAGGTCCAGGATCTCTACGAGACGTTTCCGGCGCTGCGCGAGGCGCGCCGGAAGCGGGCCGGCGACCTCTCCGGCGGTCAGCAGCAAATGCTCGAGATGGCGCGAGCGCTTCTCCTCAAGCCGCGGCTGATCCTGCTCGACGAGCCAACGCTCGGTCTGGCCCCTCTCGTCTTCAAGGAGATCTTCCGCATCGTCGAGAGCCTCCGACGGCTGGGGCAGACGATCCTCATGGTCGAGCAGAACGCGGCCAAGGCCCTGGAGATCTCGGATTACGCCTACGTGCTGGAGCTGGGACAGAACCGCTACGAAGGCTCGGGAGACCAGATCCGCAACGACGCCCGTGTTCGCCGGCTCTATCTGG
>QHSV01000511.1 GCA_003221655.1 Candidatus Rokuibacteriota bacterium | reverse complement strand
ATGCAATCCGTGCTCGATCGCCGCCGCCTCGAGCGCCGCGCGCAGGCGGCCGTTGGCAGCGACCCCGCCGGTCAGAACGATGCGCTTGATCCCGTGATGCAGGGCCGCCTTGACGGTCTTGCGCACGAGCATCTTCACGACCGTCGCCTGGAACGACGCGGCGATGTCCGCGATTGCCGGGCGTCCGAGGGGCGCGTGCTGCTTGACGTAGAGCGAGACCGACGTCTTGACGCCACTGAATGAGAAGTCGGGCGCGCCGTCGCTCATCTGCGCGAGCGGGAAGGTGATCGCCTTCGGATCGCCGCTGGCCGCCACGCGTTCGATCACGGGCCCCCCCGGAAAGCCGAGGCCGAGGAGCTTCGCGACCTTGTCGAACGCTTCGCCGGCGGCGTCATCGCGCGTCTGGCCCACCAGCGTGTACTCCAGCGGCGCCCGCGCGTGGTAAAGGGCCGTGTGCCCCCCCGAGACGACGAGCGCGAGGAACGGGTGCTCCGGCGGGTCCTCGGTCAGGAACGTCGCGTAGATGTGGCCCTCCAGGTGATTCACGGCGACCAGCGGCAAGCGGTGGACGTAGGCAATGGATTTCGCCACGGCGCAGCCCACGAGCAGAGAGCCGACGAGCCCGGGCCCCTGTGTGACCGCGACCCCATCGAGGTCCGGCAGTCTCATGCTCGCGTCGGCGAGCGCCTTCTCGACGACCGGTATGATGACTTCGAGGTGACGGCGCGAGGCGAGCTCGGGAACGACACCGCCGTACGGCGCGTGGATCGCGTCCTGCGAGGCGACGACGTTCGAGAGCACACGACGGCCATCGGCAAGGACCGCTGCCGCCGTCTCGTCACACGAGCTCTCGATCCCGAGTACGACCATCCGTCGTCCTTTCGCGCCAGTTTCGAGGGCCGCACAGATAGCAAGGGCGATGCAGCCGAGTCCCTGGTACCCGGCCTCGCATCGCCCTTGACGCGCGCGTCGCGACTACTGCGGCCGGACCTGGGCCTGCGGGTTCTGCCCCGGGCGCTGCTGCTCGATGATGCGCATCGTCTTGATCACGTCGAGCGCCCGCTGCACCTGGACGTCCTTCTTGAGCTCTTCCATCGGATCGAGCGACGCCGGCCGCTCTCTCACCGCTGCCGTCGTCTCTTTCGGGATCTCCACGATTATGTCCGGCGTGATGCCCTTGCCGTGGATCGACCGCCCCTTGGGGGTGAAGTACTTCGCCGTCGTGAGTCGTAGGCCCGAGCCGTCCGAGAGCGGGATGATCGTTTGCACCGATCCCTTTCCGAACGTCTGGGTCCCGACGACGATCGCGCGACCCCAGTCTTGCAGCGCGCCCGCCACGATCTCGGACGCGGACGCGCTCCCCTGATTGACCAGCACGACCATCGGGAGCGTGGGGTAGGACTTCTTGGCGTGGGCCGAGAAGCGCATGTTCTGGTTGCGGACGCGCCCCTCCGTGTACACCACGAGCTTGCCGTCGTCGATGAATTCCTCGGTGACCTCCACGGCGGCCGTCAGGAGCCCCCCCGGATTGTTGCGCAGGTCGAGCAGGAGCGCCTTCATGCCCGCCTTCGAGGCCTTCTCGAGCGCCGCGCCCATATCCCCGGGCGATTGCTCCTGGAACTGCCGGAGCTTGACGTAGGCGATGCCGCCACCGAGGTCGTGCGAGCGCACCGATTGCACCCGAATCTGCTCACGCGTGATCTCGAAGTCCTTCGGCTCGGTCCAGCCCTCGCGCACCACGGTGATCGTCACCTTGCTGCCGGGCTTGCCGCGCATGCGCTTGACGGCGTCGGGGAGCTGCATGTCCTTCGTCACCAGGCCGTCGATCTTCACGATACGGTCGCCGGTCTGCAGTCCCGCGCGGTAGGCGGGCGTTCCCTCGATGGGTGACACGACGGTGAGGATGTCGTCGCGCAGCGTAATCTCGATTCCGAGGCCGCCGAAGCTTCCAGTCGTCTCGACCTGCATCTCCTTGTAGCTGTCCGGATCGAGGAACGAACTGTGCGCATCGAGGCCGCGCAGCGTGCCCTTGATCGCGCTGTAGATGAGATCCTTGGGCGGCACCTCGTCCACGTACTGGTTTTGCACGATGGAGAGGACCTCGGTGAAGAGCTTGAGTTGCTCGTAGGTGGCGCTGCCATCCGTGCTCTTGCTGGCCACGGACCCCCCGAGGGACAGCGTGAGCACCACCAGCAGCGAGCCGATCACGAAGGCCTTCTTCATAAATTTCCCCTCATCCCGCGCTTAGCCACCCTGTCGGAGGAGCCACTGTTCCGGATCCAGGGGTCTGCTCTGATAGCGCACCTCGAAGTAGAGCCGCGGCCCGGCGAGAGAACCCGTTTCGCCCACCGTGCCTATCCGCTGTCCCTGTCGGACGTCCTCGCCCTCCTTC
>QHSV01000510.1 GCA_003221655.1 Candidatus Rokuibacteriota bacterium | reverse complement strand
ATCCCCGTCAATGCGGTCGCCGACACCAAGAGCCTCGCTCCCGTCGATCTCGTCCTCTTCTGTGTGAAGTCGTACGATACGGTGCCTGCGGCTCAGGCGTTGCCGCCGCTGATGGCCCCGGACACCGCCGTGGTCACCCTCCAGAACGGTATCGACAACGTCGAAGCGATCGCCTCCATCGTGCGCTCCGGCGCGGTGCTCTCCGGTGCGGTCTACATCGCGCTCCAGCTCGCCAGTCCCGGTGTCGTCCTGCGCACCGGCGGCCCAGGCAGGATCGTCTTCGGTGAGCTCAGCGGGGCCATGACCGAACGCGTTCAACGAATTGCCAGCGCATTCGTGCAGAGCCGCATTCCTCACGAAGTCTCGACTGATATCACTCGAGTGCTCTGGGAGAAGTTCCTGTTCATCGCTGGCGTCGGTGGCGTGACGGCGCTTGCGCGCTCGGGCATCGGTCCGCTCCTCGCGAGCCCCGAGAGCCGCGGGCTCCTCACCACCGCATGCGAGGAGATCGCGGCAATCGCGCTGGCGGAAGGGGTTCCGTTTCCGGCGGACGCCGTGGATCGCGTCATCAAGCAGGCCGCAGCGTTGCCCCCGCAATGGCGATCGTCGATGGCCCGAGACCTCGCCGACGGCCGTCGGCTCGAGATCGAGGCGCTGAGCGGAGCGGTCGTTCGGCGAGGCCTGAAGCTCGGCGTCCCGACACCGGTCCATCGGGCGATCGCCGCATGTCTATCGGTTCATCAGCCATCCACATCGACGAAGCCGCACACCGCGCGCTCGGCAACGCGGGTTTGAAAGCCATAGCCCGCTCGCTTGGAAGAAAGCGCAATCCATGAAAGCCCAGGCTCCAAGTATTGACGCCGTGAAGCCGCGGTTCGACCCGCGAACCCGAGCCCTGCTCGAGGGGCCGATCGTGAGCACGCTCCTGCGGCTGGCGACGCCAAACGTGCTGGTCATGTTCGTGCAGGCCGCGGTCGGCCTCATCGAGACGTATTTCGTCGCCAAACTTGGCACCGACGCCCTGGCCGGCGTCGCGCTGGTCTTCCCCGTGCTCATGCTGATGCAGATGATGTCGGCGGGGGCCGTGGGCGGCGGGATCTCGGCCGCGATCGCCCGCGCGCTCGGCGCCGGACGTCGCAACGACGCCGATGCGCTGGCGATGCACGCGCTCGCCATCGCGGTTGGTTTCGGGCTGCTCTTCACGCTGGCCGTGTTGGGAGCCGGCCACTGGCTCTACAGCGTCATGGGTGGGAGCGGCGCGTCCCTCACGGCGGCGCTGACCTACTCGAATGTGGTCTTCTCCGGCGCCATTCTGATCTGGGTCTTCAACTCGTTGGCAAGCGTGCTCCGCGGCACCGGCAACATGGCGTTCCCGGCCGTGGTCACCGTTGTGGGCGCCGCGGTGCTGATCCCGCTGTCTCCCTGCCTCATCTTCGGCTGGGGGCCGGTCCCGCCGCTCGGCGTCGCCGGTGGCGCCGTCGCGGTGATCGCCTACTACGTCGTCGGAAGCATCGCGCTGATCGCGTATCTTCGCGCGAGACGTAGCGTGGTCCATCTTCTTTTCAGCGGCGTCCGCTTCCGCTGGCCGCTCTTCCGCGACATCCTGCGTGTGGGCGCGGTCGCCGCCCTGGTCACCATTCAAACGAACCTCACGATTGTGATCGCCACCGGCTTCGTCGGCCGCTTCGGACCCGCGGCGATCGCAGGATACGGCACAGGCTCCCGGCTCGAGTACCTTCTGATCCCTCTCGTGTTCGGGCTCGGTGGCCCGCTCGTCGCCATGGTGGGCACCAACATCGGTGCCGGCCAGCGAGACCGGGCGCTGCGGGCTGCCTGGATCGGGGCTGGGATCGCTGCGGGTCTCACCGAGATCATCGGGCTCTCGGCGGCCGCGTTCCCGCACGCCTGGCTCTCGCTGTTCGACACCAACCCGGCGATGCTCGACACCGGCTCGCGCTATCTCCGTGCGGTCGGGCCGTTCTACGGTCTCTTCGGACTTGGCCTGGCGCTGTACTTCGCGTCGCAGGGCGCGGGACGGCTCCTGTGGCCACTGCTCGCCAACCTGGTGCGGCTTGGGATTGCCGCCGGCGGTGGCTGGCTGGCGCTGCACTGGAGCGCCGACGTCTCGGTCGTCTTCGCGGCGCTCGGCGCGGCGCTCGCCGCGTTCGGGCTGATCACCGCCGCGGCTGTCGCGACCGGTGCCTGGTTCGGCCCGATCGTCTGGTCACGGCCGCGCGTTCTCGCGCACGAGGGAGATCAATGAAACTGACTGGCCGCTATCTCGAAGACTTTGCCGTCGGCCAGACGTTTCGCTCTGGCCGGCTGGAGATCGACAAGGAGCGAATCAAGACGTTTGGCGCCGAGTTCGATCCGCAGCCATTCCATCTCGATGAGGACGCAGCGCGCGACACAATATTCGGTGGGCTGGCGGCTAGCGGTTGGCACACGGCCGCGGTCACCATGCGGCTCCTGGTCGAGAGCGACCTCAAACCCGCCGGCGGCATCGTGGGCGCAGGGGCGGACGAGTTCCGCTGGCCACGACCCGTACGAGCGGGGGATGAGTTGCGCATCGAGAGCGAGGTCCTGGAGGTGCGACCCTCGAGGTCACGTCCAGATCAGGGATTGATCAAGGTGCGAACGACGACGCTCAACCAACA
>QHSV01000514.1 GCA_003221655.1 Candidatus Rokuibacteriota bacterium | reverse complement strand
CAGCCGGGTGAATCCGGATGGCACCACGTCCTTCCTCTCGATCGACCCGGGCGTCCGCGGCTTCGAGTTCAACGCGCCGGCCGCCGGTGGCGTCTACCCGAGGCTGACACTCCGCGACCCGCAGCACACCTACGAATATGAGTCATCGGGTGGAGAAGGTCGCGGCCCAGCCTCAGCGAAATGAGGACGGCAGCGCGGCTAGAGGTCTAAGTATCCCGATGCGGAATCAGAATCGCGTCGTAGGGGCGCTCGGCGCGGGGCAGGGGCGCGCGGCCGCTTCCGCCGGCGAACCCCCTCGTTCACTCGTAGGAAGTAGAGGACTCGACTTTCAGCGCGAGGATCGCGACGACGCCGGCGAGTTGGCGTGGCGCGACCGGCTTCTCAAGGTGGTACTGGAACCCTGCGCGCAAGATGCTGGCCCGGCGCTCGGGGCCGATGACCCCGGTGAGGGCGGCCGCGGGTGTCGTGCCGCCGCGCTCGGGCGGCAGGGCGCGAACCTGGCGGATGAGCCAGCAGCCGCCCCGGCCCGGCATCTGCAGGTCACTCACGAGGACATGTGGGCGCTCGCGCTCCACCGCCTCGAGCGCCTCGGCGGCCGTGGCCACAGCCGTCGCGGCCGCTCCGTAGTGTTCGAGCATCGAGATCATCGCGGAGCGGACGTACCCACTGTCGTCAACTACGAGGACCCGTACACCGCCCAGGAACAACCCGTCATGCGAAGGGCCGCCGAGCATAGGCGTCACCTCCCAGGCTTTGCGCAGATGCTCCTCTCAGGGCATGGTGGACGGCGTCCACGACGTCAGCGACACCGTACGGTTCCCCCAAAATGACCTCGATCACGCCCGATGCTCCCACCGCCGCGTCCAGCGCCGCCTTGTCGATCGTCGTGAGAATCCAGGTCCTCTTCTTCAGGACGTCGGTCTGCTTCAGAAGCCGCAGGAAATTCCAGTGTTTCTCGAAAGGGCGGGGGAGGTCGTACACGATCACCTGCGGGTCATGAGTTTCCAGGAAGGCCACGAGATCCAGCGCGCCGCTCTGGATTTCTGCCAATAACGCAGTCACCGTCGGCAAGCCCTGGCAGTCAAGAGCCTCGCGAAGGGCGTCGATAAACTCCGCATGGGAGTTGAAGATCGCTACGGGCGTCCTCTGCGTCATGGCGGAGTGCAGCTGTGCCCTCTCCTCGTTGAGTCTGGCCGACTCGGAGGCTGAGCCGTGGCAGCAAAACCTGCCGGGGGCGATTCAGAGCGATCCAACAAGGAAGGCGGCCTGCGGGGGACCGTCAGCAGAGCGGGGGGTGCACCTCACTGCACCTCGCGACCTGGGGTCGCAATGGTCAAGCCGGCGCGCGTTCAGGCATCCCGCCCAGAAAGCGCGTCACCACTTTCTAACAGACTACAGGGTGAACTCCCCACGCGCAGATTGTCAAGTTCCGTCGGTTGTCGATCTCCATCAAGGCCCAAGATCAGGGGTCCTCGTGGATCAAGGGTTTCGCGGGCTTCGCTGGCTGGCCGAGGCTGCGGTCATCCGGCCTGGGCGGCGGCCCATCCGCCAGAGCATGGTGTACCGCTTTCACGACCCCGCCGAGGCCGTACGGCTCTCCGAAGGAGATCTCGATCACGCCCGACGCTCCCACCGCCGCGTCCAGCGCCTTCCTGTCGGTGGTGGTGAGGATCCAAGTCCTCTTCTGCAGGACGTCGGTCTGCCTCAGGAGCCGGAGGAAGTTCCAGTGCCTCTCGAATGGACGGGGAAGGTCGTACACGATCACACGGGGGTCATGCACCTCCAGGAAGGCGACGAGATCGAGAGTGCCGTCCTGGATCTCTGCCAAGAGCGCCGTGGCGCTCGATAAACCCTCGCGATCGAGGGTCTCGCGGAGGGCGTCGACGAACTCCGCGTGGGAGTTGAAGATCGCCACGGGCGTCCGTGTCGTCGGACGAGACATGTCGACCGTACCTTTCTCGCTGAGCCTGAAGCGCAGTCTCAGAGACCGAGCCGTGGCAGCGAGACCTGCCGGGGCGAGCCAGGACGATGCAGGGACTACAGGGCGGCCTGCGGGGAGCCGTTAGCGGAGCGTGGGGTGCACCTCACTGCACCTCGCGACGTGCGGTCGCAACGTTCAAGCCGGCGCGCGTTCGAGCATCCCGCCTCGAAGGCGCGTCACGAACTTGTAACGGTGAGTACGCTGGACCTCTAATACGCGGGTGTCAACACCTATTACATGGAGATCCCGTTCGCAGCCGTGCAGCATCCGAACGGCCGTCGAGCCCAGATCGACGAATGCGACCAGTTCGGCCATCTCAGGGCTCGACTCGAGGTGCAGTGTTCTCAGCCGGGCCGGCGAGGCTCCTGAGGATGCGTGGCTTGAGGAACCAGCGGAGCCGCCCGCTGGCTGCGGGACCGTTGGGAAGGTCCACCAGAGCTGCGCCGCCCTTCTCGAACGCGAGCCGCTTGCCCTGGGTGGCGCCGAGCAGGCGTGCGAGAAGCGCCCCGAGGAAGGGCTCGTGGCCCACGAGCGCGATTCTGGCGTCGGGCGGATGCGCCTTCAGCGCCGCAACGATTCCGTCGACGCTCGAGTGAGCAAGTGCTGGCTCGATCGCGGGCGCGATGTGCCCGAAGGCGCGCG
>QHSV01000069.1 GCA_003221655.1 Candidatus Rokuibacteriota bacterium | reverse complement strand
GCGGGCTCGTCGCGGCCGGGGCCGACTTCATCCAGCTCGACGAGCCCGCGCGCGGCAACGTCTCCGGCGAGGAGATGGCCCGGCTCTTCAACCTGGCCACCGCGGGCGTCAAGGCGAAGCTCGCATTCCACATCTGCTTCGGCAACCGGTTCGGCCGTTCGCGTTTCAGCCGCTCCTACGAGCCGTACTTTCCCGGCCTCCTCAAGACGCGCGCCGACCAGCTCGTCCTCGAGTTCGCGGGCCGGGAGCTCAGCGAACTGGACCTCTGGAAGCGTTACGGTGAGGGACGTGAGCTGGGCGCGGGCATCATCGATGTGAAGGGGTTCAACCAGGACACATCGGAGGATGTGGCGGCGAGGATCCGGCGGGTGCTCCAGGTGTGCTCGGCCGAGAAGCTGACCGTGAATCCCGACTGCGGCTTTGGCTGGTCACCGCGGTACATGTGCAACCAGAAGCTCACCGCCCTCGCCGCCGGCGCAGCCCTCGTGCGCAAGGAGTTGTCGGGCCGGAGCTGATCCGACTCCCCAGGAAGGAGCAACACGATGAATGGAGCGCGCGGGTTGCTCGCGCTGGCGGTGAGCCTGAGCGCGTGCTCGGCCGCCACCCTCCCTTACAAACCCGAGTCGCCGCCGCCGGGCGGGGCGATCTCCGCCGATTACATGATCCTGATCGATCGGCTTCGCGTGGAGATCGACACCGGAGGCTACCGGCTCGAGGACGTTCAGATCGTCAAGGCGGACGGCGCCGCTGTCCGGCCGCAGACCATCGAGCATCCGCCACCGGGCGGCAGCAGCATCGGTTTTGGGATCGGCATGGGGGGAGCAAACGTGGGTCGAGGCGGCGGTGTCGGCGTGGGAACCGGGGTGGGGGTGGACGTGCCCGTCGGCGGCGGCAGCCGGGTCCAGGGCAACACCGTCCTCTACTTCGCCCTGGATCAGGTGGGGTTGGCGCCCTGGCGCCTCAACGTCAAGATCGCCTCGACGAACCCTGCCGTGATCATCCTGCCGCCGCGCTGACGACCGCGGAGCGAGCACCGGCCTCGCTGTTCGCGTTTCACAAACACGTGTGGTCGGCGCGGGCGCCGCGGAGCCGCTCCATCCCCGCGAGCATGCGTGGCAGGTCCATCGGCTGGTCCGGCTCGTTGCGGAACTCCTGATAGCAGCGCAAGACGTTCGGCAAGATACGCTCGGCGTCGCTCCAGGACGCGTAGACGCCGAGCTTAATGTCGCCCGCCGCGGCCTCCGCCGGCATTCCGGCGTCGAACCGCTGCTTCGCTTCGCGCCGCACCATCGCCAGGTAGGCCCGCATATGCTTCAGGTCCTTCTTGGTGCCGACGGGCCCGTGGCCGGGAACGATGACGTCCGCCTCGTAGCGCAGCAGCCGATCGGCGGCCTTGATCCAGTTGCCGATATGGCCCTGGAACGCGAGCGGCGTGACGTAATGAAACGCGATGTCACCGGCGAACAGGATCCGCTCCGCCGGCAAGTACGCGACGGCGTCGCCGATCGTGTGCGCGGCGAAACCCGGGTGTCAGAGCTGGATCTCACGGTCGCCGTCGTGAAGGATCATGCGATCCGGGAACGTCACCGTCGGCAGGACCACCTTGAGCTTCGGAAACTCGGCGGCGAACCGAGGCATGAAGCGCTGCAGCAACGGCACCGGTGGAAAGCCGGGGGCCAGCGCCTCACGGCACTTCTCGCTGGCCACGATCGTCGCGCCCTGGAAGAAGCGGTTGCCCCCGGTGTGGTCGAGGTGGTGATGGGTGTTGATGAGCTGGGCGATCGGCTTGCGTGTCGTCTTCTTGATGGCCGCCACGAGCTTCTTCGTCATCGAGGGGACCATCAGCGCGTCCACGGCCACCGCCGCCTCGGTGCCGACGATGAGCCCGGAGTTGGCGACGCCGGTGTCGCCCGTCGGGTCGACCCCGGACGCCTGGACGTACGCAAAGACCTTGGAGCCGATCTCGATCATCCCGCTCTTCCAGCGCGTGGGCACCACGTGACGCTCCATGTCGTCCTCCCCGCGGCTCGAGCCGACCGCGCGGCACCTTAGCACACGCCCGGTGCCTTGACACGGTGAAGCCCCCCGTGCACTCTCCCGCTATGCCCGACGCCGTCCTGCTGCGCACTGAGCGCCTCACGCGCGCGTACGGGAGCCTGCTCGCGGTCTCCGGCGTCGATGTCAGTGTCCGACGGGGCGAGCTGCGCTCGATCATCGGCCCCAACGGCGCCGGCAAGACAACGTTCTTCCGTCTGATCGCCGGCGAGACGGCGCCGACCTCGGGCCGCATTTGGTTCAACGGCGCCGACATCACCGGGATGCCCCAGTACGCCGCGGCGCGGCTGGGCATCGCGAAGTCGTACCAGATCACGAACGTGTTTCCGCACCTCAGCGTGCTCGAGAACGTGCGGGTCGCCGTGCAGGGCCACGTGCGGTCGTTCAACTTCTGGTCGCGCGCCGATCGGCTCACCGATGTACGCGACCGGGCCGTCGCGATCCTGACATCGATCGGGCTCGGCGAGAAGCTCGACATGCTGGCTGCGCACCTCTCGCACGGCGAGAAGCGCCACCTCGAGCTCGCCATCGCCCTCGGGTCCGATCCCACCTTGCTGCTCCTCGACGAGCCCACCGCAGGCATGAGCCCCGAAGAAACCGACGCCACGATGGGACTCATCCGCGAGCTGGCCGCCGGGCGCACGGTGGTGCTGGTCGAGCACAAGATGAAAGTGGTCATGCGGATCTCCGACCGCATCACGGTGCTCCATCAGGGCCAGGTACTCGCGGAGGGCACGCCGGAGGAGATCCGCGGCAACGAGCGGGTGCAGCAGACCTATCTGGGAGCGAGCCGGTGAACCTGCTGGCCGTCGAGGATGTCCACACCTACTACGGCGAGGCTCACATCCTCCAGGGCGTGTCGCTGACGGTCGGTGAGGGCGAGGTGGTCACGCTCATCGGGCGCAACGGCGCCGGCAAGACAACGACGCTCCGCTCGATCATGGGCATCGCGCGGCCCCAGCGGGGTCACGTGCGCTTGCGCGGCGAGGACATCACGGTGCTCGAGACCCACGAGATCGCCCGGCGCGGCATCGCATGGATTCCGGAGGAGCGGCGGGTGCTGCCGAATCTCACGGTGCTGGAGAACCTGCGGCTCGGGATGCTCGGAGCGTCGGCGCCGAACGGCGGCGCCGACGCCCTGGACGAGGTCTTCGCTTACTTCCCTCGGCTGCGCGAGCGCATCGAGCATCGCGGCCGGTTCCTCTCGGGCGGTGAGCAGCAGATGCTGGCCATCGCCCGCGGGCTGGTGAGTCGCCCGTCCGTCATGCTGGTCGACGAGCCGACCGAGGGGCTGGCACCTCTCCTGGTTCAGGGTCTCACCGAGATTCTCGCCGCCATCAACCGCCGGGGCACCACCATCCTGCTCGTAGAGCAAACGCTCGAAGTCGCGATGACGCTCTCGCACCGCCTCTACGTCATGGATCAGGGTCGGATCCAGTTCGAAGGCACGCCCGACGCTCGGCGATCCGCGCCGGGTCCTCGCCATCGCGGCCAGGTTGAGGCTCAGACCACGCCTCCGGTCACGGTGTGGAATGTCGACGGCGGCGGAACTCCCACGCAACGGCCGGACGGACTCTCGGCTCTCCTGCGCTGCTCCCGTTGGTGACCCGATCAGGGGACCACGAGGAGAAGCTCCGGCTCGCTCAGTAACGGACGGCGGGAGGGGTGGTCCCCGTCCTGCTCGACTCCTCATTCTCTGGCGGGAGGCCAACATGCTGGAGCGGTTCACTGCGCGTGCGCGGCGAGTGGTGGTCCTTGCCACCGAGGAGGCGCGGAGCCGGCGGCATGAAGCGGTCGGCCCCGAACACCTGCTCATGGGAATTCTCCGCGACAGCGGCGGCTCCGCCGTCCATATGCTGGAGCGACTTCACGTGAGCCCTGAGGCGCTGCGCGCTGAGGTCGAACGGGTCCTGAGCGAGACACCCGGATCGCCCACGGGTGGCGACCCCACCTTCTCTCCTGACCTCAAGGCGGTGCTCGAGGTTGCCCTCAGCGTGAAGAGGACGCTCACCGTGAACACCGATCTTCTTCTGCTCGCGCTGGCACAGGAGCACTCCCCAATCAGCGCGATTCTGCGTGCGGCCGGAGCCGACCGCCGGTTGATGCGGACAAGTGGCTTCCGCAAGCCAGTCACCGAGGAGGAAGTCAGCTTCGTCGCCACGTCCAGGTGACGGATTAGGCTGTAGCCTCATCGCGTCGGCCTGCTGGAGACGGTTGGCATGGACCCGCTCGACTGGGCCGCCCGTGTCCTCGCCCTCCTGGCCGCCGGCCGTGGAGAGGGCAACGGCCGCCCCGTGCTGGCGGCGGCCGTAGTAGGCTCCGAGGCGAACGGGGCTACCGGCGGGCCCGGGTCACCTGGCCGCTAGAGCCGATCCAGCGCGGGTCAGGGCTGCTGGTGTGCGGTACCGCACGGGACACGGCGAGGCCCCCATCTAGTCTAACTACTCGGCTACCGCTCGTACCCGCCGTGGCCGTAGTGGCCCCTCTTGGCGTGGCCCGGCGGAGACCAGCCCCGCTCCTTGATCACGAAAACCCGTCGCGGGGGCGCATCGTAGTACACCGGCGGAGGCGCGTAGTAGTAGTACACCGGCGCGGGCGCGTAGTAGACCGGAGGCGGGACGTAGACGGGATGGTACTCGCGCACGACCACCCGTTCCTGCACAGGCGGCGCGACGACGACCGGCCCGGGCGCTGGATGGAAGGCGCCGAAGATGCCGGTACCGGAGATGATCTGGTTGAAGACCGCGAAGGCGCCAAGCCCTAGCGCGGCATCGGTGGATGCCCCTGCGAAGGCCGCGCCGGGGACGAGCATCGCGAGCAAAATCGCAACGGCGACAAGCGTTTTCATTGTCAGTGCCTCCCGAGGGGACCTAACCGCTGGCCTTCCCTCTGGCCCGATTAGACCCACGCCCCCCGGGAACTATTCGGCGAGGAGCTGGTCAGCGCCCGGCGTCGGGATTGGTCCCGGCGACGTTGAACATCGCCGCATCGAGCCCGAGGGCGTTCTTACCGATCGCCTCGAGCATTCGATCGACCGTGGGAGGCATCAGCGTGCAGGTGCGGAGGTCACGGAACGCGCGTTCGGCGGGATAGTCCTTGTACGCGCCGCGCCCACCCACGACCTGGATAACCTTGGACGTGACGTGCAGCCCGATCTCCGTCGCCAGGTACTTGGCCCGGTTGGCGAGAGGCCCACGCTCGGCCAGGTCGGCGTCGTCCCAGCGCGCAGCGGAGTCGGCCAGGACCAGCCCGGCCGCGTCGAGGTGGGCGGCCAGCTCGCCGACGTGGCGCTGGACGGTCGGATCCATCGCGACGGCGACGTTCTCCGGTCTCACGACGCGCTTCCTGGCGTAGTCCATCGCGAAGGTCAGCGCCGACTCGGCGATGCCGAGATAGATCGCCGCGTAACCGAGCGCGAAGCTCTCGATGATGCCGCCCCGGAGGGCAGCGCCGGGATCCCCGAGCATTCCGTCGCCTGGAACACGCACGCCGGTGAAGGTGACCGACGGGCTGAAGGTGGCGCGCATGCCGAGCGTGTCCCACTTGCCGTCGGTCGTGATGCCGGACGTCTCGGCGGGCACCAGCGCCAGCTGCAGTGACTTCGCCATGTCGGTGCCCCCGTCGAGCGCGCACCAGATCATGTAGTGCGCGGCGCCGAGCGCCATGGTGCAGAAGTGCTTGACGCCATCGATCACGTAGCCGGCGCCGTCCTGATGGATCACCGTCTCCATCAGCAGCGTGCGCGAGAGGCTCACGGCGGGCTCGCTACCCCAGCTCCCGAAGAGCTTGCCGTGCCGCACCACCTCGTCGAAGTACCGTCGCTTCTGCGCGGCGGTTCCGAGCGCGTCGATGAACCGCATGACCGTGGAGTGCATGTGAACGGTCATGCCGGTGTTGGCGCAGCCACGGGCCACCGCGCGAATCACCGCGACGTATGTCGCCATGTCGAGCCCGAGGCCTCCGTAGCCGGTCGGGATAGTGCCCGCCAGCAGGCCCTCGCGCCAGAGATCGCGCCAGCTCTCGACCGGATTGGCGCCGGCGCCATCGTACTCGCTCGCCCGCCGGGCGATCGTTTCTCGAGTCACCCGCTCCGCACGCTCGACGACGCTCCGCTGGATCCCCCTCACGGCGCTCTCCGCGACGTCAGTGTGCCCCAGATCCCACGGGGAAGAAACAGGACGAACGCCATGAAGATGACTCCGATCACGAGCGGCCAGAACTCGATGAACAGGCTGAGGCGATCAGCCAGCACGAGAAAGGTCGCTGCGCCCACGAAGGGACCGAAGAACGTCCCCGCGCCTCCGAGCAGCGTCATGATAACGACCTGCGCTGAGGTGGTGTAGTAGAGCGACTCGACGGGCACGACGGTGAGGCGGAGCGCGTCGAGCGCGCCGGCGAGCCCGGCGAACGAAGCGGAGAAGACGAACGACAGCAACTTGATTCGGTTGATATTGTAGCCGCACGCGACGGCACGATCGCTGTTCTCGCGGATCGCCTGCAGCACGGCGCCGAACGGCGAGTCCAGGATGCGCTTGAGGGCCGCGACCGCTAGCACGACCAGCGCGTAGGCGAAGAAGTAGAAGGCCAGCGGGTGACGGAGCGACAAGGACACGCCAGGCAGTGACAGGGGATACAGCGGGATGCCGCGCAGTCCGTCGTCGCCGCCCGTCAGGTCGGCGGCGTGAAAGGCGATGAAGTAGAGCATCTGTGCGAAGGCGAGTGTGAGCATCGCGAAATAGATACCGCGCCGGCGCAGGCAGAAGAACCCCACCAGGGCGCCTCCCACCATCGCCGCCCCGAAGCCGAGGCCAAGGGCGACCCACAGCGACGTCAGCTGGAGCTTGGCCAGGGCGATGCCGGTTCCGTACGCGCCGAGCCCATAGTAGGCGGCGTGACCGAACGAGAGGAGCCCGGTGTAGCCATAGAGGAGGTTGAAGCCGAGGGCGAAGAGGCCGAAGATCAATACCTGCGTCGCGAGCGACTGGTAGGGGACGAGAAACGGAAAGACCGCGAAGAAGACGATGAAGGAGGCGATGGGGTGCGCCGTCACCCAGGCCGGCAGCCGGCGAAGCGCCTCTCGCATCACTCCGCCAGGCCCGCCTCGCCGAAGAGCCCGCTCGGCCTGACGAGGAGCACGACTGCCATCACGACGAAGACGACGATCTCGGCGAGCCTGGGAGCGAAGAATGTCGTGAGGCTGACGATCTCGCCGATGAGCAGACCGGCCACGATGGCCCCGGCCAGGCTGCCCATGCCCCCGACCACGACCACCACGAAGCAGTCGATGATGATCTCCACGCCCATCTCGGCGTAGACCCCGCGCATCGGGCCCGCGAGAACGCCGGCCAGACCCGCCATGCCGATCCCGATCCCGAAGACCAGCAGCCAGACACGGTTGAGGTTCAGGCCAAGGGCACGGACCATTAGAGCGTCGCGCGAGCCCGCCCGAATAATGAGCCCGACGTTGGTCTTCGCGAGGAACACCCAGAGTGCCACCAGGACGGCCGCGGTCACCGCAATGACGAACAGCCGGTAGATCGGAAAGTTCATGAAGCCAAGATCGACGGCGGCGGCCAGCTGCTTCGGCGGGTCGACGGTAAGGCCGATCTTCCCCCACAGGAGCTTCACGCCCTCCACCATGGCCAGCGACAGCCCGAACGTCAGCAGCAGGGGGTCGTCCGGACTGCGTCCGTAGAGCCGCCGGATCAGGAACCGCTCGACCAGGAAGCCGAGCGAGCCCACCACCAGCGGCGCCAGGACCAACGTCGCCCAGAAGCTCTTCGTCAGACCCAGGACGGAGAAGGCGACGTAGGCCCCGAGCATGTAGAAGGACCCGTGAGCGAAATTCACCACCGTCATCAGCCCGAAGATCAGGCTCAGGCCGATGGCGAGCAGCACCAGAATCCCGCCCAGGACGAGCCCCGTGAAGACCTGAGCGGTGAGTGCGGTCAGCGAGACGTCAGACACGCCGCTATGCGAACCCCTTCTCGGCGCACGTCCGGTCCAGCTCCTCGTTGGCCACCACCTTGCCGATGACATCGAAGAGGCCCCACTCGCCCTTCACCTGCTGCGGCGAGCGGACCTTGAGGATCCAGAGGTCCTGGAAGGACTTGTTGTCGCAGGCCCGCCACCACTGCTTGCCCTTGTAGTGGTCGTACTCGCGGTTTTTACGGAGCGCGTTGGCCACCGCGTCGGACTCAGTGGACTTCGCCAGCTCGACGCCCCGGGCCACTTCCATAATGCCGTTGTAGCCGTACCCGGAGTACGCGTCCGGGGGCATCTTGAACTGCTTCGTGAAGGCTTCGACGTAACGCTTGGCCTGAGGCAAGGTCTCGGCCAGCTCGTGGCAGAAGTGGGTCGCGCCGTAGATATCCTGGAAAACTTCCGCGCCGCCTTCCTTCGTGTAGTAGAGAAAGTGCAGCGGCTGGGCGATCTTCGCGTCCTTCTTCAGACCGAAGCTGATCGCCTGCTTCAGGAAGGGGACGTTGTCGGCGCCCGGGGTCACAGCGTAAATCACATCGGGCTTGGCCGCCTGGATCTTCGGCAGGTGCGCAGAGAACTCGGGCTTGCCGAGGGGATAGGGCGTGCTCCCGAGAATGGTCCCACCGAGCTTGGTGATGGCCGCCGTGAACACGGCGTTGTTCTGCTTGCCCCAGGCGTAGTCGGCGTAGACGATCCACCATTTCTTGCCCAGGTTCTGCATGCCGTAGGTGGCCATGGCACGGCTGGTGATCGTCGGGTTCAGCGCCTCGTGGAAGGTCAGGGGGCTGGTGTCGGGCTTGGCGCTGATCTCGTCGGACTGGCTCACCGAGATGTAGAGCTTCTTCGCCGCCTTGGTCTGCTCGTTGATGGCCATCTGCACGTGGGCGGCCAGACCGCCGACGACGAAGTCCACCTTCTGGTTCTCGATCAGCTCCTTGGTGCGCTGGGCACCGACGGCCGGCTTGAGCTCGTCGTCGCGGAACAGGACCTCGATCTTGCGGCCCATCGCGCCGCCCTTGGCGTTGAGCTCTTCCATGGCGAGCTGAGCGCCCTTCTGCATGTCGGCAGCGATGGCGGCAAACGTGCCCGTCAGCGGCAGCGGGAAGCCGATACGAATGGGCTCCTTGCTTTGGGCGCGTAGCACAGCGGGGAACACTACGAGCGTCGCGCCGGCTGTTGCGGTCGTCAGGAACTCGCGTCGATGCATCGCCACCTCCATCGGTCCACAGTGTGTGGACAGCGTTCTCGGGTGGCGCCGATGATAGGAGGCCGGTCGGCGGGTGTCAATAATCGTGATAGATTCCCGCCGTGCCGGCGCCGGTGGGTCACATCGGAGCGCGCGTCAAATGCGGCGACGATCCGCGTCTGCTCACCGGGCGCGGCCGTTACGTGGACGACCTGATGCTGCCCCGCATGGCCCACGTCGCCTTCGTGCGTAGCACCCACGCCCACGCTCGCGTCACCCGCATCGGTCTCGACGCCGCGCGGCGCGCGCCCGGCGTCGTCGGCGTGCTCACGGGCGACGGCGCTGCCAGGCTCTGCAAGCCGTACCGCGGCGTCCTCCTCCACTACAGGGGCATGAAGACCGGCGCCATGCTGCCGCTTGCCGTCGAGCGCGTTCGCTACGTCGGTGAGCCGATCGTGGTGATCGCCGCCGAGAGCCGGGCGGCCGCCGACGACGCCGCCGCGCTCGTCGAGGTGGAGTACGAGCCTCTGCCCGCGGTGCTCACGCCCGGCGCGGCGCTCGCCGTCGGCGCGCCCCTGATTCACCCTGAGCTCGGGGACAACCTGCTCTACGAGACGCGCCTTTCCGCCGGCGATGCCGACGCTGCATTCGCCGGCGCCTATCGTACGTGGGAACGCACGTTCACGACGGGCCGACACACGGGCGTACCGCTCGAACCGCGAGGCCTCGTCGCCGATTACGAGCCCGCCACCCGCGCGCTCACGCTCTGGATCTCGACCCAGGTCCCCCACATGATGCAGGCGGTGCTCGCGGACTTGTTCGGCCTCCCCGAGCAGCGCGTGCGCGTCATCGCTCCCGACGTCGGCGGCAGTTTCGGCATCAAGATCCATGTGTACCAGGACGACATGGCCGCCTGCGCGATGGCCCTGACGCTCGGCCGCCCCGTCAAGTTCATCGCCGGCCGGCGCGAGTCGTTCCTGTCCGACATTCATGCGCGCGAGCAGACGATCCGCGTCGAGGTCGCGGCGGATCCCGACGGGGCGCTGACGGCGATGCGGGCGTCGATCACGGCGGCGGTGGGACCGTACTCTGCCTATCCGCGCTCGAGCGTCGTCGAAGGCGGTCAGGTGCTACGCCTCCTCCCGGGCCCCTACCGCGTGCGGCACTATGACGCGGCTCTGCGCGTCGTGACGCAGAACAAGGTCGTCACGTCGCAGTACAGAGCCGTCGGACATCCGATCGCCACCGCCGTGACCGAGAGCATGGTCGAGCTGATCGCGCGCGACCTCGGCCTCGACCCGGCCGAAATGCGCCGCCGCAACCTGGTGCGTCCCGAGGAGCTCCCGTACACTTCGGCCACCGGCAACGTCTACGACAGCGGCAGCTACCACGCCGCGCTGGCGCGGCTCCTGGAGGTCGCGGCGTACGACCGACTGCGCCAAGAGCAGGCGGCGGCGCGCGGGGATGGGCGGCACCTCGGAATCGGCCTCGCGTGCTTCATCGAGCTGACGGGCCCGGGCGCGCAGTTCTACGGTGTCGGGGGCGCGCCGATCTCGGGCCAGGAGGGAACAACGGTGCGGCTGGAGCCGGGCGGCGCCGTGACGGCGCTGGTCGGCGTCACCAACCAGGGGCAGGGCACCCACACGGCGCTCGCGCAGATCATCGCCGACGAGCTCGACGTGCCGCTCGACCACGTCGCCGTGATCTCCGGCGACACGGCCGTGGTGCCGTACGGCGGCGGCACGTGGGCCAGTCGCGGCATGCCGATCGGGGGCAGTGCGACCCTGCTCGCGGCGCGCGCGCTCGGCGAGAGGATTCGGACGATCGCCGCGACGCTCCTGGAAGCGCACGCCGCCGACATCGAGCTCGCCCACGGGTGCGCGGTGGTCCGCGGGAGTCCCGAGCGGGGTCTGAGCTTCCGAGACCTGGCGCGCACAGTGCACTTCCGGTCGAACGAGCTCCGCGACGTCGAGCCGAGCCTCGAGGCGACCGTGCATTACACGAATCCATCGGCGTGGACCTTCACCAACGGCGCGCACCTTGCCGTCGCCGAGGTCGACGTCGAGACGGGCAAGGTGCGCGTACTGCGCTACGTCGCGGTCGATGACTGCGGGCGGATCGTCAATCCCGCGCTCGTGGAGGGCCAGATCGCCGGCGGGATCGCTCAAGGACTGGGTGGGGCGCTCAGCGAGCACTGCGTCTACGACGGCGCCGGGCAACTCCTCTCGGCCACCTTGATGGACTACGCCCTGCCCACCTTCGCCGACGTTCCGCCGATCGAGACGCACCACCTCGAGACCCCTGCGCCGGGGATCGCGGGCGGCTTCAAGGGCGCTGGCGAAGCGGGCGCAACGGGGGCGCCCGCCGCGATCCTCAACGCGGTCAACGACGCGCTGGCCCCGCTCGGCGTGATGCTGACCGACCAGCCGATCACGCCGGAGCGCGTCATGCAGGCGCTCCGGCAAAAGACATAGCTGCCGCTTGCGTCCTGGAGTACGCTCCGACGCATGAGAGAGTGGGTCAGAGTTGCGAGCTTGACCGGGGCGCTCGTCGCCACCGCCGTGCTGGCCCCGCGGGCGGCTGCCCCGCCCGACTTCGCGAGTGTTCAGGTGCAGCCGTACACGCCGCCGAAGGCGGCTCCCGCGTTCGCGCTGCCGGATCTCGCCGGCAAGACGGTCACGCTCGCCGAGCTTCGAGGCAAGGTCGTGATGCTCTTCTTCTGGGCCACGTGGTGACCGACCTGTCGGGAGGAGTTGCCTCCCGTCCAGAAGCTCCACCGAGACCTCAAAGGCAAGGGACTGGAAGTCCTCCTCATCGATTTCCAGGAGGACCCGGAGCTCGTCAGGCGGACCGTCAAGGAGCGTGGCTACACGGCGCCGGTGCTGCTCGACGAGAGCGGTGATGTGACGGGCAAGGTGTACGGCGTCTGGGGTCCGCCAACGGTGTACATCGTCGATCGGCAGGGGCGGCTGGTCGGTCGGGCCACCGGGCCCCGACCGTGGGACAGCCCAGCCGGACGCCGGTTCCTCGAGGCGCTGCTCGACGCACCCACCCCCTAAGACCCGCCGGGCCCGGTTTGCGAATTTCCGAACGCAGATGCTAGGCTGATACTCTACGAGTGTTGCACC
This sequence comes from Candidatus Rokuibacteriota bacterium, assembly GCA_003221655.1. GTDB lineage: Bacteria > Methylomirabilota > Methylomirabilia > Rokubacteriales > CSP1-6 > AR31. Next base: position 283 of record QHSV01000069.1, on the reverse strand, counting down.
CTACTCGCCGGCAGGCGACCGTCACCCCGCCGGCTACGACGGCGGAGACGGAACGCGCCCCCGGAGCAGACGAGGCTGGTCATGGACCCAACATCCGCTGCTGAAGCGCGAGAGCGAGTCGCGAAGTGGATCGAAGAGGCCCGCCAGATCTTCGGTCTCCTGCCGGAGCTGATGGTGGGCGACCACCAGGCGGGCGAGCGGGCCACCGCGGCGCAGCAGGAAGCGGAAAAGCTCCACAAAGAGCTCGAGGACCTCAAGCGGGAAAACCATTTGCTCCGGCTCG
>QHSV01000068.1 GCA_003221655.1 Candidatus Rokuibacteriota bacterium | reverse complement strand
CCCGATCGGCTCACGCCGAATGTGCGGGATCGGCGAAAATGAGACCTGGCCGCCGAGGTACGCCGTGGGATCGCCGCCGCGGAGCGCAGCCAGGGCGTGGGCCGCCTCGTGGAGGGTCGTCGAGAACAGGAACGCGACGAACCACAGAAGGCCCTGGAACAGTGCCTCTGTTCGCCGCTACTCCTCGGAGTCACGAAGCCTTGCGCCCTGCCCCGCTGGAGCGCTAGAGTCAGCCCGGCTCCAACAGGAGGACCTCTATGCGCCTCGATCGCCTGATACGCCTGACGACGTGCGTCGCGTTGCTCACCCTTGCCGGAGCGGCCTGGGCCCAGCCGACGAAGTTCCAGGAGGCGCCCATGCTGGCCGAGCAGGTCAAGGCCGGCAAGCTCCCGCCGGTGGAGAAGCGCCTCCCCACCGATCCGCTCGTCGTCCCGGTCGTCGAGCGGACCGGGCAGTATGGCGGCGTATGGCGTCGCGCGTTCCTCGGTCCGGCCGACGCCAACAACTACGTCCGGGTCGTCTACGACGCCCTCGTGCGATTCTCGCCGGACGGCGCCAAGATCGAGCCCAAGATCGCCGCGGGGTGGGAGTCCTCCCGGGACTTTCGGACGTGGACGATCAAGCTTCGCCCGGGCGCGCGGTGGTCGGACGGCGCGCCGTTCACCGCCGACGACATCCTCTTCTGGTACCAGGACGTCCTCTTGAACAAGGACCTCGTGCCGGCCCTCCCGGCCTGGATGCGGAACGCCGACGGCACGCCGGCCACGGTCGAGAAGGCGAGCCCGACGGCCGTGCGCTGGACCTACAAGCAGCCCAGCACGCTCCTGCTCACCGCGCTCGCGAACCAGGACGGCGGCGACCGCACGTACGCCGTCTTCCTCCCCGCACACTACCTCAAGAAGTTCCATCCGACCTACACCAAGAAGGACGAGGTGGACAAGCTCGTGGCCGCGGCGGGCTTCAAAACGTGGACGGAGCTCTTCGCCGCGCGCAACGCGCCCCCGGAAAATCCCGAGCGCCCGACGATGGCGGCGTGGGCGCCGGCGACGCGCGTCAGCGACCAGGTCTTCACGCTGAGACGCAATCCTTATTTCGTCGGCGTGGACCCGAGCGGGAACCAGCTGCCGTACCTCGACGAGGTCCGCTTCACGTTCTTCGCCGACATCCAGGCTCTGAATCTGGCGGCCATCGCCGGCGAGTTCGACATGCAAGAGCGTCACATCCAGATGACGAATTATCCCGTCTTCAGGCAGAACGAGAAGACCGGGAAGTACCGCGTGATCACATGGCCGACGTTCGGAGGCGCGGACGCGGTGATCATGTTCAACCAGACCTACAAGGCCGACCCCGATATCGGTAAGCTCATGGCCACCCGGGAGTTCCGCATCGCGCTCTCCGAGGCCATCAACCGTGACCAGATCAAGGAGTCGGTCTTTCTCGGGCTCGGCGAGCCCCGGCAGGGCGTGCCCTCGCCGGGGCACCCCTACTACCCCGGCGACCAGTACGCGAGGAAGTACACGCAGTACAACCCCGACAGGGCCAACAAGACTCTCGACCAGCTGGGGCTCAGCAAGCGCGATGCGGATGGAACTCGGCTCCTCCCGTCGGGCAAGCGGGTCGTGCTGGAGCTCTCGGTGGTCCCGGCCTTCGCCGCCTGGCCCGACGTCGCTCAGCTGGTCGCCAAGGACTGGGAGAAGGTCGGCGTGAAGACCGTCGTCCAGCTGCGGGAGCGCGCGCTGCACTTCAAGATGCGGGACAACAACGAGCTCATGACCGAGATGTGGAACGAGGACACGACGGGCTTCCCCTTCACCGGCAACGCGAAGTTCGCCCCCCGTAACTCTCCGATCCTCACGCTCGGGCCGCTCTACGGCCGCTGGGCGCAGACCAATGGCGCGCAGGGCGTCGAGCCGCCGGCCTCGATCAAGCGCATCATGGAGATCATCGACCAGGCCAAGACGATCGGGCCCGAGCAGCAGACGAAGCTCGCCCAGGAGCTGTTCCGGATCTGGGTGGACAATCTCTGGGAGGTCGGCACGGTCGGCTTGACCCCCATGGTGCAGGGCGTCGTCGTGGCCAACGCGCGGTTCCGGAACGTGCCGACGACTCTCGGCAACGACTGGCCGCTCCGGAGCCCGGGCAATGCACGCGTCGAGCAGTTCTTCTTCACCAGATAGGTAGACTTTCGCGCGCGGGCTCAGCCCGCCATGAGAATTTCCATGGGGGTCGCCTGTGGATCCTCGCTGGCGGCCGCCGCGATCCCCCGTTCCCCTGCTCGGGCGGCCAAGAACGCGACGGTGGCCGCCACGACATCCGGATCGCGCAGGATGCGGCGATGTCCGCGCCCTTCGGTCATGAGCAGATCGGCGCCCCGCCAGGCGCGGGTGATCGCCATGCCGTGCTGCCAGGGGATCTCGGCATCGCCGCGGTCGTGGATGACGAACAGCGGCATGGCCAGGGCCGGGGCCAGCGTGGCCACGTCGAAGGCCGACCAGGGCCGCCCGACGCGCTCCTCGATTCGGCGCTGCATCCGCTCTCTCACCGCGCGCGAGAACCCCAGCGTCTCGGTGAACCGCACCGCCGGGTCGCGCAGGTCCGCGGCGGGGCTGACGAGAACGACAGCGCCCACTTCGAGGCCCTCGTAGAGGGCGCGCACCGCGGCGGTGGCTCCGACTGAATGCGCGATGAGCCCCGCGAGGGGCCTTCGCGAGGCTGCAACAGCGCGGATCGCGTCTATCATTTCGGGGATCGTCACGAGGCCCGAGTCGGATGCGCCATGGCCGGGAGCATCGAACGTCACGACCGAAAAGCCGCGCGCCACCAGCGGACCGACAAAGGGGCCGAGTTGCGCGCCGCGGCCACCCCAGCCGTGCACGAGGAGCACGCTCGGCCCCACCCCCCACACCCATGTCTCGATCCGGCGTGCGCCGACGCGCATCGGCCGCGCGCGGGCGGTGGCGAGCAGATCGATCTCCTCGCCCGGCCGGCGACCGCGCCGCGGAGTGAGGAACAGACGCTCCGCGAGCCGCGTCGCGAGCGCCGGGGCGAGCGCAGAGAGCGCGCGATTGCCCGTGCGGACGAGCGGTGTGAGCCGGGAATCCCTGGAAGATCGAACGATCGTGCTTTTCTCCATCGCGATGTATTCAGCATCGGTCATGACGGTTCTCCTCTCCGGGTGTTAGCGGCGCCGGCCGCTCGACGCGGCGGCGGGTGACGGGTTCGAGGCCGCGCGGGACGGCGCGCGGCAGGGACGGAGCAAGGCCTCGAACGCGCTGGCCGCACGGCCATGGGCCTTGGGATCGCGCATCAGGCGCGAGGCGTGCACGAACGCGAGGCCGATCCCCTGGCAGTCGTGGGCGAACTGCTCGCAGTCGAGGTCGGTACGAAAATGGCCCTCGCGCACCGCGATGCGCGCGGCGCCGGCCAGCGTGTCCATCCAGTCACGCAGATTCTGGACGACGAAGTCGCGCACCGGGCCTGGCCGGTCGTCGAGCTCGAACGAGGCCGCCATGAATGGGCAGCCGCCGGGAAGGCTCGGCGACTGCTCCCATGCGAGCCAGCGCTCGAACAGGGCGCGGACGCGGGGCTCGCCGCGCCGGACCGTCAGGGCGGGCTTGACGACGGTTTCGACCATCCGGGCGCCCGCCATCCGGAGGATCTCGAGTTGAAGGGCTTCCTTCGAGCGGAAGTGGGCGAACAGACCGCTCTTGGACATGCTGAGGTCCTCGGCCAGCCGGCCGATCGTCAGCCCCTCGAAGCCGACCCGAGTCGCGAGCTCCAGGGCGCGCGTGAGGATCGCCTCGCGCGTCTGTTGGCCCTTGGTGCCGGCTCGCGGTTTCGCCGGCACCCTCGTCGCCGCTTTCATGCTCAAGACAATAGTACGACCGTTCGGATATGTCAAGGCCACGCCGAGGGGCCGCCGGTTGACCACCCGACGGCTCTCGCACATCGTGCGAAGATAGGTCGTCGTCGAGGCCGGCGAGTCGGTCGGGGGTTCGGCTCTCCAAGAGAGGGAGTATGAGTTGGCGCGATACGTCCTGAAGCGTCTCGTCCTGCTGCCCGTCCTCCTCTTCCTCTTCTCGGTCACCGTCTTCGCGATCGTCCAGGCGCCCCCGGGGGACTTTCTCACCACCTACGTGGCGACGCTGGCGTCGTCGGGAAGCTCGATCAGCGCCGAGCAGATCGAGGCACTGCGTCGGGAGTACGGCCTCGACCGGCCGATCTGGGTCCAGTACATCCGGTGGATGCAGAATGTACTGACCGGCAACCTCGGCCTCTCGCTGGAGTACCAGCGTCCCAACGCCGAGCTGATCGGCGAGAGACTCGTGTTGACCGTGGTCCTTGCGTTGTTCGCGTTCGCCATCACCTGGATCGTCGCCATCCCGGCGGGCATCTATTCGGCCATGCACCCACGCTCGGCTCTCGACTACCTGCTCACCGTCCTCAACTACATCGGTGTCGCGACGCCGAACTTCATGCTGGCCCTCGTGCTCATGTGGGGGGCCTTCGCGTACTTCGGCCTGTCCATCACGGGTCTGTTCTCGCCTGACTACGTGGAGGCACCGTGGAGCGCCGCCCGCGGCGTCGACCTCCTGAAGCACGTCTGGCTGCCCGCGGTCGTGCTCGGCGTCGCCGGAACGGCGCGGCTGACCCGGGTGATGCGCGCCAACCTGCTCGACGAGCTGAACAAGCCCTACGTGACGACCGCGCGCGCGAAGGGACTGCCGGAGTGGCGGCTCGTGCTCCGCTATCCGGCCCGCCTCGCGCTCAATCCGCTGGTGAGCACGATCGGCTGGTACCTCCCGCTCCTGTTCTCGGGAAGTCTGATCGTCGCAACGGTCATGAATCTCCCCAACATCGGGCCGCTCCTGCTCCGGGCGCTGATCAACCAGGACATGTACCTGGCCGGCAGCATTCTTCTCATCTACTGCTTTCTCACCATCCTGGGCACGCTGATCTCCGACATCCTCCTCGCCTGGCTCGACCCACGCATCCGCCTCGACGAGGGGTGAGATGACGGCGGGTCCGCCCGTCGTGGCACCGGAGACGGCCGAGGATCGCGTATCGGTCGCGTCGAACTGGCGACTGGTGTGGTGGCGGTTCCGAAAGCACCGCCTGGCGCTCCTGAGCGCGTTCGTGTTGCTCGCCCTCTACGGCGTCGTGCTGTTCCCCGATTTCGTCAGCACCCAGGACCCCGAGGCGACGGACGCTCGCCTGGCCTTCATTCCGGTGCAGCGGCTCCACCTCTTCGACGGCGCGCGTCTGAGTCCCTGGGTCCCTGCGGTCGCGGGCAAGCGCAATCCCACCACGCTCCGCATGGAGTGGGGCGTCGACGGGAGCCGGAAGACCCCGGTCCGGTTCTTCGTGACGGGGTATTCGTATCGCCTGCTCGGGATCGTCCCGGCCCACCTCCACTTGCTCGGCACCGCCGCGCCGGACGGCCGCGAGCGCCTCTATCTGCTGGGCACCGATCGACTGGGCCGCGACCAGTGGTCGCGACTCGTGCACGGCACCCGCACCTCCATGACGATCGGCCTCGCCGCGGTGACGTTCTCCGTCGTGCTGGGCGTGATGCTCGGCGGGATCTCCGGTTACTTCGGCGGGGTCGCGGATGTCGTGATCCAGCGGCTGATCGAGCTTTTGCAGTCCCTACCCACGATCCCGATCTGGCTCGCGCTCTCGGCGGCGCTGCCGCGGGATTGGTCGCCCCAGCAGGTATTCCTCGCCATCACGGTGATCTTGTCCCTGGTGGGCTGGACGACGCTCGGCCGGGAAGTCCGCGGGCGATTCCTGGCGCTCCGCGAAGAGGACTTCGTACTGGCGGCCGAGCTGGCGGGAGCGAGCCGGCGTCGCATCATCGTCCGACACATGGTCCCGACCTTTCTTTCCCACATCATCGCCACGAGCACGCTCGCCATTCCGGCGATGATCATCAGCGAGACGTCCCTCTCGTTTCTCGGTCTCGGGATCCGGCCGCCCGCGATCAGCTGGGGCGTCCTCCTCCAGGAGGCGCAGAACATCCAGACGGTGGCGCTGGCGCCCTGGCTCCTCGTTCCCGGGTTGATCGTGATCCTGTCGGTCCTGGCCTTCAACCTCGTGGGCGACGGCTTGCGGGACGCCGCCGACCCCTACAGCCAGTGACGCCGCCGGTCCTCGAGGTCAAGGATCTCCGCGTCCATTTCTTGCTCGACGAGGGCGTCGTGCGGGCGGTCGACGGCGTGAGCTTCGCTGTTCATCCTGGCCAAGTGGTCGGGATCGTGGGCGAGAGCGGGTGCGGGAAGACGGTGACCATGAAAGCCATCTTGCAGATCGTCGAGCCGCCCGGCCGGGTCGTCGGCGGCCAGATCCTCTTTCGGAAGGACTCGGCGCCGCCGGTCGATTTGACCCGGCTCTCGCCCAAGGGAGCCGCCATGCGCGCCATCCGGGGCGCCGAGATTGCCCTGATACCCCAGGAGCCGATGGCGGCGTTCAGCCCCGTGCACACGGTCGGCGATCAGATCATCGAGGCGCTCCGACTCCACGAGCGCCAGTGGCGACCGACTGGGCCACGGCTCTCCCGGCACGAAGCCCGCGAGATGACGGTCGATCTCTTTCGCAGTGTCGGTATCTCGATGCCGGACCAGCGCGTCGACGCCTATTCGTGGCAGCTCTCGGGTGGGCTCCGCCAGCGCGCCATGATCGCGATGGCGCTGTCGTGCAAGCCGCGGCTCCTGATCGCCGACGAGCCGACCACGGCGATCGACGTGACGACGCAAGCCCAGATCCTGAATCTCCTACGCGACCTGCAGCGTCGTCACGGGACCGCCATCGTATTCATCACCCACGATCTCGGCGTGATCGCCCAGATGGCTCGCTATGTCGTCGTCATGTATCTCGGGCGCGTGATGGAGCAGGGTTCGGTCGCGGACATCTTTCACGCGCCGAAGCACCCCTACACGCGGGCGTTGCTGAAGTCGATCCCGAGCCTCCATGTGATTCCCCGAACACTCCTGCCGACCATCGCCGGATCGATTCCGCACCCCCTGGGGCGACCCCACGGCTGCCCGTTCCACCCGCGCTGCCCCGATGCGATCCCCGGTGTCTGCACCGAGCGAGTGCCGGCGCTCCGACCGGTTGGGCCGCAGCAGCTCGCGAGCTGTTTTCTCTATCACCGGGACGAGGCGGCCGAGCGATGAGCGAGACCGCGACGCCCTGGCTGCTCGAGGTCCGCCACCTCCGGAAGTCCTTTCCCATCCGCCGCGGATTCAGCCGCAGACTCGTCGGCGAAGTGCGGGCGGTCGACGACGTGAGCTTCACGATTCGCGAGGGTGAGACGCTCGGTCTCGTCGGCGAGTCGGGTTGTGGCAAGACGACGACCGCGCGCTGCATTCTGCGCGCGATGACTCCGACGAGCGGCGAGATGCTCTTCCGCGCGGCGGACGGCCGCATCGTCGACCTGTCGCTCTTGTCCCGCGCGGAGCTACGCCCGTTGCGGCCACAGATTCAGATGATCTTCCAGGATCCCTTCGGCTCGCTGAACCCGCGCATGACGATCTTCGACAACGTCGGCGAGCCGCTGCTGGTCAACGGGCTCCGCAACCGCCGCGCCCGCCTCGAGCGTGTCGCCGCCCTGCTCGAGCTGACCGGCCTCCGCGCCGAATACCTGCACCGCTTCCCCCACGCGTTCTCGGGCGGCCAGCGCCAGCGCATCGGGATCGCGCGGGCGCTCGCGACCGAGCCTCGGCTCGTGGTGGCCGACGAGCCGGTGTCCGCCCTGGACGTCTCGGTTCAGGCGCAGGTGCTCAATCTCCTTCTGGAGCTTCAGACGCGGCTCTCGCTCACATTCCTGTTCGTGGCTCACGACCTCTCGGTGGTCAAACACATCAGCGATCGGGTCGCCGTGATGTACGTGGGGCAGATCGTGGAGCTGGCGACCACGGAGGCGATCTTCAGACATCCTCGGCACCCGTACACCGCCGCCTTGATGCGGGCGGTGCCTGCCCCGGATCCTCATACTCCGAGCGGTGACGCGGCGCTCGCCGGGGAGGTCGCCAATCCCGCCAATCCACCGCCCGGCTGTTACTTCCACCCGCGGTGTCCGTTCACGACGGAGGTGTGCCGGACTGAGCGACCTTTCCTCCGCGCGATCGGCGCAGGCCACCTGGTCCGTTGCCACCGGGCGGAGGAACTGGCCCTGACGGGTGCCTGCTGATAGCTGCTGATCGCGCGCTCAGCGCTCAAGCCACCCGGCGCGTTTCCCCCGCTCAGTGCGTCTGTGCGGCTCGCCGTCCTAGCGGTCGTTCCGCTATTGCCGGTCCATGCGTTCTTGCCGTTGGCCGCGGTCCTGTCGATCCCCGCGCTCCGAAGGCGCAGCCGGGGTGGGTCGCTCCGGCGCTGGCCCCTGCGGCCGCTCCTGACGGTCCCCGCGAACCGCCGGCGGCTCAGACCGCGCGGCGGGTGGCTGCCGCGGCGACGCCGGCGGCGGTGACGGCGCCGGCGTGATCTGCGGCTGGCTGCGGCGCTCTGACCCCGGCGCCTGCGGCCGCTCCTGACGCTCGCCCCGAACCGCCGGCGGCTCGGACCGCGCGGGTGGCTGCGGCGACGCCGGCTGCGATGACGGCGCCGGCGTGGTCTGCGGCTGGCTACGGCGCTCGCCGCGCTCCGGAGGCCCGGGACGCTCCGACCCCGGCGCCTGCGGCCGCTCCTGACGCTCGCCCCGAACCGCCGGCGGCTCGGACCGCGCGGGTGGCTGTGGCGACGCCGGCTGCGATGACGGCGCCGGCGCGGTTTGCGGCTGGCTGCGGCGCTCGCCCCGCTCCGGAGGTCCGGGACGCTCCGACCCC
>QHSV01000513.1 GCA_003221655.1 Candidatus Rokuibacteriota bacterium | reverse complement strand
CGCCGCGGTACCGCTCGGGGAACATGCGCCCGGTGTAGAAGCGCATCCCCAGGGCGGCGACGTGTGGGCCGAGCAGCCGGGCCGGCGCCGTGAACCCGTCGCAGGCGCGGCCCGCGTTGTGCTCGGGGTCGCGGAGGCCATCGCCGTGGCAGTACGGGAAGCCGAAGTGCTCGCCCGGGCGCGCCAGTCGATTCAGCTCGTCCGGTGGCTGCTCGTCGCCCATCCAGTCGCGGCCGTTGTCGGTGAACCAGAGCTCGCCCGTCTCCGGGTGGAAATCGAAGCCGACGCTGTTGCGCACGCCGCGCGCCACCACCTCCGGCCGTCCGCCGGCGAGGTCGAGTCGCGTGATGGTGGCGTGAAGCGGGCCAGGTGGCGAGCACACGTTGCACGGCGCGCCGACCGGGACGTAGAGGCGGCCGTCACGGCCGAAGGCGATGAACTTCCAGCCGTGGTGCGCATCGGAAGGGTAGGCGTCGGTGACGACCTCGGGCTTCGGCGGGCGCGTGAGGTCGCGGGCCACGTCGGGGAAGCGAAGAATCCGGTTCACCGCGGCCACGTAGAGAGCGCCATCGCGGAAGGCGACGCCGCTGGGCTGGTTCAGTCCGCTCGCCAGGACGTGGACCTGGTCCGCCTGGTGATCGCCGTCCCGATCGACTACGGCGTACACCTTGCCCGCCGATCGCGAGCCGACGAACACCAGCCCATTCGGCCCCGCCGCCATCTGACGGGCGTTCGGCACGTCGCCCGCGTAGACGGCGATCCGGAAGCCCGGCGGGAGGCTGATATCGCCCATCTCGGCGGCGGCGCTCGGGAGGAAGCCGGCCAGGTAGCCGCGATAGAAGCACCCCACCGCGACCAGCGCGGCGCCGCAGACGACGAGCAGCGCGAGGCCGCCCCGCTTCAATCGGCGATGACGGGTTTGATCTCGCGCAGCCGTGGGAGCACTTCCTTCGAGAAGAGCCGGATGCTCTTTTCCGACTCGGCGTGGGTCATGAAGCCCGAGCGGCCGACCAGGCTCAGATGCCCGAAGCCACCGACCTTGTCGTAGAACTCCATCACCTGCCGGTAGACCGTGTCGGGGTTGCCCGCGAAGAAGATGCCCTGGGCCGTCGCCTGCTCGGCCGTGAGCGACGTGAGCCGCGCGGCGTTTTGACCGGCCGAGGCGACGCCCTTCTCGGCGTTGACGAGGCTGACCGGCGCGGCTCCGCCGGCGGGCGCCGTGCGATAGATCGACGGCGCCGCCTGCGGCGGTGCGCTGCCCGGCAAGAACTTCGAATACTGGGGCGCCGATTTGAGACTCGTGTGGAGGAACCAGAGCAACTTGCTACCGACGCGCAAGCCTTCCTCGTCCGTGTCGCCGACGTAGACGAACGCCGCATAGGCGAAGTTGTCGGTGGTCACCTTGGGCAAGCCGGCCTCGGCGCGGGCCTTGCGATGGGCGGCGTAGGCGCGCCGGGTGCCCTCGGGGCCGCGCAGCACCAGCACGTGGACCATGCCGCGCCGGCCGACCTCGGCGGCGGTCTCCGGATCGCCGGTGGCCGACCACATGCGGGGATGCGGGTGTTGCCACGGGCGTGGCCAGATGTTCACGTGACGGTGCGTGAAGTGCTTGCCCTCCCAGCTGAACGGCCCCTCGTGATGGCTCAACGCCTTCTTGATGAGGTCGATCGCCTCCCAGTAGCGCTCGACGTTGTTCACTGGATTCGCGTTGCTGGACGCCATCTCGGTGCCGCCAGACTTCACGAAGCCGATCTCGAGGCGACCGCGGGAGATGACGTCCGCCGTGGCGTACTCTTCGGCCACCCGCACTGGATCCTTCCGCACCGAGATCAGGGTGCCGAGGCTGAGAATGCGGACCTGGCGCGTCTGGCGGGCTAGGATACCCACGAGCAGGGGGTTGGCGCCGAGTAGCGAGTTGATCCCGGCGTGGTGCTCGACCGCCAGCACGTTGAGCCCGAGGTCGTCGCACAGGAGAAACTCGTCGATGACTTCCTCGAAGAGATCGGCGGCGATCTTCGGATCGCAATACCTGTTCGGCAGGCTGGCCCGCACGGAGTCCGCGGCGTTCAGAACCTCCTGAGGCACGAACGGGTACGGGACTTCGCACTGCCACCAAGCATCCATCGGCTCTCTCTCCGGAGCAGCGTCAGCGACTCAGGAACTTCGCGACGGCGTCGACGAAGGCGTCGGGCTGCTCGATCTCTGGATGATGCCCCGCCCGCTCGATCAGCTCGAACCGCGAGTCGGGGATCAGCTCGCTATAAGCCCGTCCATACGACGGCTTGACGATACCGTCGCTGGCGCCCCACAGCACGAGCGTCGGCACCCTGATGCGGCGGAGCCAGCGCTTGAGCTGGGGGTTGTACATATAAGGATGCCAGCCGTAGAGGCAGAGCGCCTCCCAGTTCCGGGCGCGAACGACCAGCTCGTCGTCCGAGAGCGCGTTGAAGTCGGGCGCCCACTTTCCGGAATCGTGCCAGCTGCGCCGTTGCACTTCTTGCGGCGAGGTGTTGAAGACGTCGAGAATGTCCGGGGTCTGGCGATC
>QHSV01000067.1 GCA_003221655.1 Candidatus Rokuibacteriota bacterium | reverse complement strand
CGGCCTCACCTGGGAGCTGAAGGACACCCTGCCGGCGCGCAAGCGCGTGTACTACGGCAAGCTCCTCAAGGGACACCCGCTCCTGGTGGCGCTCGACCTCTTCCCCGCGTTCTACGCGCTGGTTCGTGGCCGCCAGCGGGCGCGTGACTACCGTGTGGAGTACCAGGCAGGGCGGCTGTCCCACCCGGCTCGGCGGATCATGGACGCGATGATCAGCGAGCACCCCCAGTACACGCGCGAGCTGCGGGCCAACGTGTTCATGCTGGAGCCCGCGAAGACGCGCGGGTTCGAGCGCGCAATGGCCGAGCTCCAGCGAGGGCTATGGCTGGTCAAGAGCGAGGAGCGATACGAGCCGACCTTCTCGTATCGCTGGGACCTGCTCGAGGCGTGGCTGCCCGAGGAGGTCGCCCAGGGGCGGCGCCTGTCGCGCGAGACGGCCGTCGCGCGCGTGATCGAGCGGTATACGCGCGGTGCCGTGTTCACGACCGAGCGCGCGCTGGTTCGGCTGTTCGGGCTCGCGTCCGACGAGGTTGCGCGGGCGGTGATGACGCTCCGCCGGACCAACGCGATGCGCACCGACTGCGCGGTCGAGGGCTGGCCCGGACGGTGGTTGATCCACGCGTGAGAGGAACAGCAGCGGGCGGCGTGCCACCGCGGGCTTCGAAAACGGAGGCCGAGCGCTCGCCGCTGGTCTGCGCGGCCGGTGCGCTCTGTTTTGCGGCGCTTGGATTTTACCCGACGCGGGTCAGGGCCAGGCGATCGTCGGGCCGACGATCACGCATCGCGACGCCCCGTCGTCACGGGTCGCTACAATCTCGACACGCTCCGCAATTCTTGCAGACGATCTTGCACTGCCGTTCCTCCATCTGCTCGCCGCAGCGCTCGCAATAGTGCACCCAGTGGACGCCAGTGGCGGAGGCAACGTCGGGACGCGAGGCGCTCGAGGACAGACCGCGCGGCTCCATACCGCTGGTACACTACCCCGCATGGCTGAAGGCTGGCAAGATCTAGAGTTCCTCCGCCACGTCTTCGACGAAACCCGGGTGGTGCGAAAGCCGCTGACGGGCATAATCACTGGCTACCACGTGCTGCCCTACATCCTCGTCGGGCCCGAGCATGACCAGCCCGGCCATTCGGTGGAGGTCCGCGGACGTATCAAGGTGTCGCCCCGGCTCGTCATCGCCGCCGGGGACGGCGGTCCCACCTATGGCGAGATGTTCAAGGAGACCGAGCTGATGGACCAGCGCCTCGTCGCCCGTCTCTTCAGCTTCCGGTACGCTTCGCGGGTGGCGCTCGAGAGCGACGAGCTCCGCATCCGGCGGCAGGCGCGGGACGCGCATGGCCATCTCGAGCGCATCCTGGAGGAGTTGACGCAGCGCGAAGTGATCAACACCGGAGTGATCGTGTCCCCTGACGTCCGCTTCTATCCCGTCTCGATCGACCGCTTCATCCGAGAGATCCTCGACCAGGAGTTTCGCGACTAATGTCACCGACCGCGCGCCATTGAAGCGCTCTTCGATCGCCGGCGCGCTCGTCATCCTTCCGCTGGCCGTTCTCGCGGGCGCGCTCGCGTGGCGATCGCGCGGCTGGCCGCTGATCCACGACGCGCCCCTGATGCACTACATCGCCTGGCGCATCGCCGAGGGCGCGGTGCCGTACCGCGATCTCTTCGACATGAACTTTCCGGGCGTCTACCTCCTCCACATGGGCGCGCTCAGGCTCTTCGGCGCTGGCGACGGGGGGTGGCGCGCTTTCGACCTCACCTGGCTCGGCGGAACGTCACTGGCCGTCGCGGCGCTGGCCGAGCCCTGGGGGCGGCTCGCCGCGGTCGGCGCGGGACTGTTCTTCGCCGTCTACCATCTGGCGGGCGGTGCCTGGCAGGCGGGGCAGCGTGATTTCCTCCTCTGCCCGTTCGTGTTGCTTGGCGCGCTCGGCGTCGCCCGGTGGGCCGAACGGTCCCGGGAAAGATCGAGCCTCGCATGGGGTGGTCTGGCGCTCGGCGCCGGAATCACTGTCAAACCCCACGCGGGCTTGTTCGCCGCGGCGCTGATCGTGCTCATCGCCGTCGTCGCACGGCGTGACGATCGCTCGCCCGCGGTCCCGCTGGGGATCTTCGCGGCCACGATCGCGGTGGCGCCGCTGGCGGCCGCGGCCTGGCTCACCGCCAAGGGCGCGCTCGCGGCGTGGCGCGAGATTGTCTTCGACTATCTCCTGCCGCTCTACTCGCGGTTGGGCCGACCCGACCGGTGGACGGTCCATTGGTGGCAGGTGTGGATCCCGATCGCCGCCGGCGTGGCGCTCTCGGTCGGCTCCGCGCTCGCGCGTCACCGCTTCACCGCGCGACACGCGGTGGTGACGCTCGGCCTCGGCTACGGGATCGCCCAGTTCTTCGGCCAGGCCAAGGGCTGGGAATACCACCTCTACCCGCTCGCCGCGTTCGCCGCCGTGGTGCTCTTCGCCGAGGCCGGCCGGCTCCTCGAGTCCCGAAAGCTCGTGGCGGTGGCGCTCCTGGCGTGCATGGCAAGCTCCGGCGTCCTGCTCGGGCTCAAGGGGGTCGACGCGGCGGACGCCGCGTGGATTGCGGCGAAGGAGCATCGGGTGAGCGCGGTCGTGGCCGACCTCGGCGGTCGGCTCGGGCCGGAGGACTTCGTCCAGGTGCTGGACACGACCGAAGCGGGCGTTCACGCGTTGCTGCGGCTACACGTGGTCCAGCCGACGCGGTTCCTGTATGACTTCCACTTCTACCACGATCGCGAGTCGCGGATCGTCGAGAGGCTCCGCGCCGAGTTCATCGCGGGCTTCGACGCGCATCCGCCGAAATTCGTCGTGCTGCTCGAGCGGGGGTGGCCGGCCGGCGGCTACGAGCGGGTCGAGGGGTTCGCGGACCTTCGCGTCCGGCTTTCGGCCTATCGAGTGGACCGGCGACGGGACGGCTACATCGTGTATGCGCGCTGACATCATCCGACGCATCATCGGGGCGTATGACGATCCGATCGTGCGCGCGTACTGCTGGGCGCGGTTCTTGGTCCTGCGCCAGCGGTTCCTCGACGAGATCGGTCAGTATCTGCCCGAGTCGGGGCCCGTCCTCGACGTCGGCTGCGGCTTCGGGCTCTTCTCGCTCTACTACGCCGCGACGGGGACGGGCCGATTCGTTCGCGGCATCGACGTGAACGGAAGGCGGATCGCAATGGCGCGCCGGGCGGCGGCCCGGCTCACGATCGACAACGTCGCGTACGAAGAGGCGGATGCCCGCAACTTCAAGGGCGACGGCGAGGTGGTGGCCGCTTACATGCTCGACATCGTGCACCATATCCCACCGGACACCGTGCCCCCGCTCCTTGGCCGCCTGCACGGGTGCCTGCCGCCCGGCGGCGTCCTGCTGGTCAAGGACGTGGACACGCGCCCGGCGCCGAAGCGCTGGTTTACGTGGACGCTCGACAAGCTGATGGCGCCGGCAACGCCCGTGAGGTACTGGAGCGCCGACGAGCTCGGCGCGGCGCTTCGAGCGGCGGGGTTCGAAGTGCGGCGCCACGCCATGCTCGATTTCCTTCCGTATCCGCACATCCTCTATATCGCCACGAAGCGGCCGTAGCGCACGTCGTCACAAGCCCGCCTGCACACTTTTTGCTCCCGTGGGGGAACAGGGTAGGCTGGAGACGAGATGACCTCCGTCCTCACTCTCGTTCTGCTCGCCGTCTTCCTCGCCGGATGGCCCGATTCGGTCGCCGCCCAGGGCGGTCAGCAGGTGAAGGTTCTCTTCGAGTTCCGACAGTCGGCCACACAGAGCCGCGACGCGGTCGAGGGAAGCGGGCGCGTGGTGATCACCGATCGCGGGGACACTCGCTCCTCCGGGCGTGTCGGCGTGGACAGCGCCCAGCGACGGACGCAGACATCGACCGGTATTTTCACGCTCGTCCAGGACGGCGGTGAATCGACGCTGCTCGTCTCGAGCCAGGTGCCGTATCCTCAGGTCGCGTTCTACCGGGACTACCTGACGGGCGCCGGGTATGTCGCCACCGGCGTGCAGTTCAAGGACATCGGTACCTCGCGGAAGGTGGGGGCCACGATTCTGGCTGGCAACCGGGTGAAAGTCCGCCTGGCGCCGACCATCAGCTGGCTTTCGGCCGACAAGTCGGGTGTGATCGACGTGAACGAGGCCTCCACCGAGCTGGTGGTGCCGAGCGGCCGGCCCGTTGTCCTTGGTGGGGCCACCACCCGGACCCACGAGCTCACCCGCCGGATTCTTGGCTATCGCGCCAGCGAAATCGGGACCGAGACGACGATGGTGCTGACCGCGACCATCCGGTAGCCGGTTACCGCCCGAGCGCCTCGTAGGGCAGTTCCGCCGTGTAACCTCTGCCAAAGCTGACAGCGTCGCTGTGTAATCTTGGCACAACCCGCGTCGGTCCGTTGACGGATTGATGCGGGAGGGTCGCCTAAGTGCCGATCACACCGTTGGTCCCAGGTCTGGCACGGGACGTGCCACTGGCAAATCCCAGAACGCAGGTTTGCGCTCAATGGAGGCCCTATGCGCGCGCTAGCAGTGCTGGCTCTGATTCCTCTCCTTGTTGCGTGCTCGACCGCCAAGCCGGGGGGACCACCCCTCGCCGAGAACCCCGCCACCGGGACTGACATCTCTGGTCGCTGGACGGGCTCATGGGTCGGCACGGGCCTCTTCAACGCCGTACGCCAGGAAAACCTCCTTCTGGAGGTGGCGCAGAGGGGTGATGCTGGCTACGGCCGCATGGTCATCGACGGGGCCGCCGCGGCCGAGTCGGTGCCCTGGCAGGTCCGGCAGCAGGGCCTCGGTGGCATTCGAGTCTTTGCGACGATCTCCGGATCGAAGGTGAAGCTCACGCACGAGCGGGACGATCGGATATTCTCCGCCGACCTCACCGTCATGGGCGATCAGATGGTGGGCCGCGTCAATGGCCGCGATGTCCGCCTGCTCCTCGCGCGTCAGTCACAGCCACAGAACGTCGCGCCGCAAGCAGCGCAGGCGGTACCCCAGATGCCGCCGCAGATTCCGGTGGCGAGCGAGCCCGTGACGCCGCAGCCGGAACTCGCCGCGCTCGCTCCACAGCCGCAGGAGTCAGACAAGCCGCAGTCGGGCGAGCCAGCCCAGAGACCTCGGAACGAAGATTTCGTGGCCGTGCCGGAGCTGAAGCCGATCTACTTCGACTTCGACAAGTCCGCACTCAGACCCGATGCGGTCGATGCGCTGACGAACAACACGACGTGGCTGAAGGAGAACGCGGACGCGCTCGTGCTCATCGAAGGCAACTGCGACGAGCGCGGCACCGCCGAGTACAACCTGGCGCTCGGCGATCGGCGGGCGAAGTCGGCGATGGACTATCTCGAGGCCAACGGAATCGCGAAGGACCGCCTGTCGACGATCTCCTACGGGAAGGAGCGGCCGGTGTGTACCGAGAACACCGACGAGTGCAAGAATCAGAACCGGCGTGCCGAATTCCGGGTCAAGACCCGCTGAGCGCGTGATCGGAAGCGAGGAACCGGGGGGCGGGGCCTTCATCGCCCTCCGGGTCCTGTCAGCCGACGCCCCGTGACCCGGTCAGTCCGGCCGGCGCTGGCCGCCCTTCTCGTCTTCGTCGTCGTCCAATTCGTGCTTTCTCCGACGCTCATGGCCAGAGCTCAGCCTGTCGGCGGTCAGGAAGGAATCTCCGGAGGCTTACGCGTCGTGCTCGGCAGCGATCCGAAGACCGGCCAACGCTACATCCAGCTGGCAGGCCAGACCGCCCCAACCTACCCGACGATCGATATGACGTGTGACGGGAGACGGTGGACCGTGCCGCTGACTCGCTCTGAGGACGGTTCCGTGTACGAGCTCTCACGGACCATCGCGGAGGGAATGCTCACCGCGATCGCGTGTCGGATGTTTCTTCCCTACCAGGAGATCGCCCTGGCCCGTCAGCAGCTGTGGGCAGCGTGGGCGAGCGCGGCCGGGGACTCAGGCGCTCCCCACATATTCGTCGGCCAGGTCGTCGAGGTGATCGACGGAAACACCATTCGGGTCAACCTCGGTGATCGTGCGGAGACCGTCCGCTACATCGGGATCAATACGAAAGAGACCAACCTGCCCACGAGAGGCCCCGAGCCGAGCAGGGGGGAAGCTGCGGAGGCGAATCGCGAACTGGTCGCGCGCCAGCAGATCCGTCTGGAGCTGGACGCACAGGAGCGGGACCGCGAGGGACGGCTCCTGGCCTATGTCTATGTCGCGGACAAGATGGTCAACGCCGAGCTTGTCCGTCGCGGCTCCGCCGAGATCATGACGGTCCAGCCGAACGTGAGACACCGTGATCTCTTCGTGACGCTCGAACAGGAGGCCAGGGACGAGAAGCGCGGGTTGTGGGCCGATCCGTCGGAGCCGACGACCCCGACCTCCGTAGCGCAGGCGGGTCCCACTACCGGGGAACGGCCCGGCGTGCCTCCGGAGAGCGCTTGGACGTGCCCGGTTTCCCAGCCCATCAAAGGTAATCGCAGCACCTACTCGAGCGGGCGATGCGTCTTCCACGTGCCCGACGGCGAGCTCTACGGCGCGACCAAGCCCGACCGATGCTACGCGACGATCGACAACGCTCGGCAGGACGGCTGCCAGGCGGCGAGGCGCTAGTCAGGGAACGCGGTCCTCCGCCGCTGCCGCCGCCCAGCCGCCCACGCGGGTGTCATCAATCCCACCTGCGGCGGCTCTCTGAGTCTCCGTCCCCCTCATGCTCGCCTCACCGCGACGCGCTCGTGGGCGCCCACGTTCGCACCTCTAGACGTGCTTCGGACTCAAACGATCATCCCTTAGAAACTGGGTTGTCTCGCGGCGGAAACCACCGACTATAGGGTTTACCAGGCAGAAATTCAGGGAATTCCCTGCTTGCCTGGGATCACTCCCGTCTGCATCCCATATAGTGAGGATGAGGGCCATTCGCCAGGTCCCCGCAGATCGCACGAGCCAGCCGACGGGTCTCCCGTGGTTCGGCATGTCCGCCTTCCGTCTCTCCGGTCGCGGCGTCTTCTGACCTCACCACGATTGGCCGGCGTGGTTTTTCAGGTCGGGGTCGCCCCAGGGGTGGCTTCCTTTTCCTCGAGTGAACCGGAGGTTGGAGTCCAGGCGGAGGCGATCGTGCCAGATTTAGTCTTCATCGTGTCGCGCACCGCGCCAAAGCGATACCTGTATCTCAAGCATGTATACGCGGACGAGGGTAGGGATGTGATTCTCGACCGTCGCACGGGCGAACGGCGCCGGAGCCTGAGGCCGCCGCCGGTCGAAAGACGCTACGTCGAGCGGCGCCATCGGGACATCACGCGGGAACTCCAGTCATCGGGCTGGGCCCTGGTAAGGTGCCCGGCGACATAACATGGTCGGCCGATGACTTCCCACTCACCAGTCTCGGCGCCCAGACGGGCCGGGGCTTAGCCATCCGCGATGGACGCCGAAGCACTTCGTCTCCTAGCTCTCCGAATCCGGAAGAAGCTCCTGGACGGTCGCTTGCCGCGCGACAGCAGCCTGAGAGCCCGAGGAAGTCCTGGCGACGGCGCGACATGCGACGCCTGCGGGGAGATCATCACAGCGGACCAGGTAATGATGGAGGTTGGTCCGTTTACGGGTGAAAGGCGGTCTCTGTGTTTGCACGCCGACTGCTTTCAGCTATGGAATGTGGAGAGGCACACGAAGCAGTCGTAGCCTCCATCGCGTTCACTCCGCTCTCTTCAGCGCGTCTCGCGCGGCGCCCTGGACGGCATGCCACGGCGTGCGTTCCCACGCCGATGCTGTCGCGCTCGTAATCGAGTGCTCCATCCCGGTCGTGTGTGGAAGGTCGCTCGCCGGCCCTTCTCGTCGTAGCGGGTCAGTTGGAGATCGTAGCCTTGCCGGGCCATGCCACGCTCGACGTCCCGGGTGCCCCGCCACGAGCCCAGCCACGAGCGGAGGGCCCCAAGCACGGCAGATCCGCGTTTACACGAGTGGCCTCCCGCGTGACCGAGGAGCAGGAGGCCGAGGCGGTCAGTCACGCGCTGAGGGTTCGAAGCTCTGCGGAGCCGCCCTCACCCTGATGCGCTCGTGAGCGCCCCACGTCCGATCCCGCACCGTGGCGGGCTGATCAACTCTCCGAACGCGAGCGTGGACCTCTTGCCGCCTGCTGTCGAGTACGGTCGGCTGGCGATTTCCCACTCACCGGTCTCGTCGGAGAAGCGGTCTCCGACCTGGAGGTGCAGAGGGAGGACGTGGTAGGACAGAAATCTGATCTGCTCCCTTTGGTGCTTGGTCGTTGTGCTCAGGGTCGGTGCCTGCCGCATGGTCTCCCGGAGCGCGTGGAGCGAGGCTTCGGCCTGTCGCTCCAGCCCTTCCGCAGTGCCACGCACCTGAAGGCTTTGCACCAGGCTTCGCGCCGCCTCACGCGCCGCCTGCGCCCTGCGTCGTACTTCCACTGGAAGCATCGCGCAGCCGTAAAGGTGCGCCCGGATGCTGTCGGTCAGGTCCGTGTGACACCAGGGGCACCCGGGTCGGCATCGGCGAGGGAACCGGACAACACCATGCCGACCCTCGGCACCTTCCGCGATTGCTGGGCCTCGGCGGCGCGCGGCGCGGCAAGGACGCAGGCCAGCGTGCCGATGAATGACCGTCTATCGATCACTGAATGACCTCATCGGCCCGCTGCAAGAGCGTCTGCGGGATCGTCAGCCCGAGCGCCTTATACTCCTCCGGATATTCCTCTGACCAGGGGACAGAACGGAGGAGGTAGAAGAGGGGAAGAGGCGGCCGCACATGGCGGCCAGGGGCTTGCTGACCAGAGGACCGCCGAGTGCGGAGCCCTCGGAGGCTCACGCGAAGAGTGTCCCAGTCGGCAAGAGAACGGTGCGGGAGGTTCAAGAGAAAGTCGCCCCTCGGAGGGCCGGTATAAGGCGAACCTGCCGTTCGCGCTCCTCGGCCGCGAGTCGATGAGGCCACCGAAAGGAGGACGAGTGCGCTACTACCTTGGAGTCGACTGGGCGGATCAGACGCATGCGGTCTGGGTCGTCGAGGAGCGAGGGACGAAGGTCACCATGCGGACAGTGCCGCACACGGCGGAGGGCCTGAGCGAGTGGGGCCGCGAGCTGGACGAGTGGCGCGCGCAGGGGATCGAGCTGTGGGCGGCGATCGAGCGGCCCGAGGGCCGGGTGGTCG
>QHSV01000509.1 GCA_003221655.1 Candidatus Rokuibacteriota bacterium | reverse complement strand
ATCGGCGCCGGCCCCTACAAGCTCGTGAGTCAGCAGGCCGGCGTGCAGATGAACTTCGAGGCGTTCGACGAATACTGGCGCCGCGCGCCCGCGACGAAGACCATCGTGGTCAAGGGTGTCCGGGACCTCGCGGCCCGCATGGCCGGGCTGCAGACCGGTGAGCTCGATCTCGCCTTCGGCATGACGGGCAAGCTGCTGTCGCGCGTCATGGCGGACAAGACCCTCCGGTGGGACCCGAACTACACCGGACCGTGGTGGCTCATGTTTCCGGGCTACAACGATCAGGGCAGTCCCTTCCGCGACAAGCGCGTGCGCCAGGCGGTGAGCCTGGCCATCAACCGGCCGTTCCTGATCAAGCAGGAAACGCAGGGAATTGGCAAGCCGACGGGCAACTGGATCAGCGTGGAGAATCGCGACGCGCTCCAGGGCCAGGAAGCGCCGGCGCCCGAGTACAACCTCGAGAAGGCCAAGCAGCTCATGGCCCAGGCCGGCTTCCCCGACGGGTTCGACGTCGAGTACACGCCGTTCCCGCCTTACTTCGACATGGCCGAGCGCATCATGACCGATCTTCGCGCCATCGGAATCCGCGGGAAGATGCAGACGCTGGAGGGACCAGCGTTCCGGGCGAAGGTCGGCGGGGGCCGCAAGAGCTATCCGGGCAACCGCAACATCGTGCAGAACATCGACCCGCGGGCCGGCGGCTCGAAGGCCAACATCGCGGTGTACGCCGTGTGCGACAGCCCGTCCTCGTTCATCTGCGATCCCCAGATCGAAGCGTTGTGGAAGAAGCACCAGGCGAGCCTCGATCTCGCCGATCGCGAGCGGCTCGTGAAGCAGATCCAGCGGATCGTCCTTGACGAGTACTATTTCATCCCGATCTACTTGAACCCGTTCGTCCACGCCGTCGGCCCGCGCGTGCTGCCGGAAGGGGAGACGTTCCATCGGTACTGGGACACGCTCAACGCGCCGTACCCGTGGCCGTGGGAAATCTGGGAGGTGAAGGCGGACCGGTGATGAAGAAGTACATCCTCGTCCGAGCGCTCTACAGCGTCGTGACCCTCTGGCTTCTGGTCACGATCATCTTTGGGCTCGTGCGACTCACCGGCGATCCCGTCGCGATGAAGGCCGAGGCGGGCGCCGACACGGCGTATGTGGCGCAGCTCAGGCAGAACTGGGGGCTGGATCAGCCACTCTACTGGCAGTACCTCTCCTTCGTCGGCCGGCTGCTCCGGGCGGACTTCGGGCACTCGTTCGAGAAGTCCCTGCCCGTCCGGGACATCTACTTCGAGCGGCTGCCAAACTCGCTCAAGCTCGGCTTCGCCGCGTTCCTGATCTCGATCTCGCTCGGGATACCGTTCGGTATGCTCTCGGCGTTGAAGGTGAACTCGTGGTGGGACAACACCGGCAAGATGATCGCCTTGTTCGGGCTCTCCATGCCGGGCTTCTTCGTGGGGCTGGTGCTGATCCTCGTCTTCGGCATCGGGCTCGGCTGGTTTCCGGTGCTCGGCAAGGGTTCGAGCGCCTTCGTCTGGGGCGCCCCATGGACCTGGGTGACGTTCTGGTTCCGGGACTGGGCGCATCTCGTCATGCCGGCCTTCGCGCTGGGCTGGTACTTCTCGGGCGCGATGCTGCGGATCACGCGTTCCGGCATGCTCGACGTGCTCGGCAGCGACTACATCAAGCTCGTGCGCCTGAAGGGGGTTCCCGAGCGGATGGTCGTCGCCCGGCACGCGCTGAAGAACTCGATGATCCCCGTCCTGACCTTCGCCGGGTTGAATCTCCTGATCATGGTGAATGTCGCCGTCGTGATCGAGGTCATCTTCAACTGGCCGGGCGTCGGCCAGCTGCTCTATGACGCGCTGAGCAACCGCGACTTCCCGATGGTGCAAGGCGTCGTGCTCATGTCGGGGCTCATGATCGTGCTGCTCAACTTCACGATCGACGTCCTGTACGGGTACGTCGACCCGCGCATCCGGCTGTCGCGATAGGACCATGTCGGCGTAACGACCGTCGAGGCGCCTGAGGCTCCTCGACCGAGGAGGGTGACGTCATGGCAACGATCCCGGTCGGTGCGGACCAGCCGATCGCGGCCCCGCGCGCCGTCCGGCGCAGCTTCCACGTCATCCGCGAGGCTCCTTTGATTCCGCTCGTCATCCTGGGAGTCCTCGTGTCGGTAGCCGTCCTGGCGCCGGTCCTGGCGCCGCACAGCAAGCTCGATCCGGTGAAGCCGACGCGGGAGCAGTGTCTCGCGAAGTACAGCACGCCCGACTGCCCCTATATCGACAACGTGCCGCCCTTCTGGGCTCGCGGCGGCGGCTTCGACACTCCGCTCGGCACCGACTTTCTGGGCCGCGATGTGCTGAGCCGGCTGATGCACGGCGCCCGCATCTCGTTGATCGTTGCGCTCACCGGCACGCTCTTCGCCGGCGCGATCGGCACGGTGCTCGGCGTCCTGGCCGGCTACATGGGCCGGTGGTGGGACGAGATCATCATGCGGATCACCGACGCCTGGCTGACGCTGCCGTCGCTGGTCTTCGCGATCCTCCTGTCGAGCGTGCGCGGGCCGGGCCTCTGGAACGTCGTGCTCATCCTGGCGCTGGTGTTCTGGAGCCGGTA
>QHSV01000508.1 GCA_003221655.1 Candidatus Rokuibacteriota bacterium | reverse complement strand
ACGCGTATCGGCGCTACGTCGAGGAGTTTCCGCGGCCGGTCGAGGCGGCGCTCGAGGCCCGCTTCAAGATCGCCGAGATACACAAGGCGGCGAACGACATGCCGCTCTACCGTCAGGAGCTGGCAGAGATCGTGCGCATCGACGCGGACGCCGGGCCGGAAAGGACCGGCCGGACCCGGACGCTCGCCGCACGCTCGTCGCTGGTCCTCGCGGAGCAGATCTACCAGGAATTCGTGGCCGTGAAGCTCCGGCAACCGTTCGAGACCAGCCTGCAGGAGAAGAAGCAGCGCATGGATGCCGCGATCGAGGCCATGGACTCTCTGGTGGGATACGAGATCGGTGAGGTGACTGCGGCCGCCACCTATTACATGGCCGAGACCTACTTTGATTTCCGTCGCGACCTGGCGCAGTCGGAGCGGCCGGCCGACCTGGAGCCCGCGGACTTGCAAGAGTACGAGCGGTCCCTCGAGGAGGAAGCCTTTCCGTTCGAGGAGCGGGCCATCCACTTGCACGAGAAAAACCTGGAAATGATGCGGGCCGGCCTCTTCAACGCGTGGATCGAGAAGAGTCTCGACAGGCTCGCCGAGCTGGTGCCGGGGCGCTACGCGAAACAGGAAATGAGCGACGGCTTCCTCGACGCGATCGACAGCTATGTGTACCGGCACCCCGTGCCGCCGCCTTCCAGCGCGACATCGGACGGCGCCGACGCGACGCCTCGAATCGACTCGGCTCCCGCGACGCAACCGGCGTCCACGGCCGGGGGCCACTGAGGGTGAGCATGCGAATCCGCCATGAGACCCGCTCCATGAAGACGATCGATCGCTGCATGGGTCGCCTCATCGTTCCTGCGGTGCTCGCGCCGGCCCTTATCGTCGGCTGCGCCTCGCATTCCCACAAGGCGACGACGGAGCCGGGTGAGGTGCGCCCGCGCGTCGAGGAGGCGAAGGTCGTGCAGGATCCGGGCGGGTTCACGATCACGCAGCCGTTGAGCGTCCCCGCGGATGTGCGCGCCGACTACGAGACGGCGGTGCGCCTGCTGAAGGAGGAGCGGTACGAGGCCGGCATCGCCCTGCTGCTCAAGGTGACCGAACGCGCGCCCGACATGGCGGCGGCGCACATCGATCTCGGCATCGCGTACGCGCGCACCGGGGATCTGGACCACGCGGAGGCCAGCCTGCGCAAGGCGCTGGAATTGAATCCACGGCACCCCGTCGCCTACAACGAGCTGGCTCTGGTGCAGCGGCGCAAGGGGCAGTTCGCGCAGGCGCGCGCCAGCTACGAGGCGGCCCTGGCGCAGTTCGCCGACTATCACTATGCGCACAGGAACCTCGCCATTCTGTGCGACCTGTATCTCGGTGATTCTGCGTGCGCGCTGGAGCATTACGAGGCGTACAGCCGGATGGTTCCGGACAACGCCGAGGTCGCCCAATGGATCGCCGACCTTCGCGATCGCAAGGGCCAACAGGAGAAGCCATGAACCGGAGCTCGTTGTTCGTGCTGCTGCTGGCGACGGGTGTGGCGCTGGCCGACGATGCGCCGAAGGCCAAGGGCGCCGGCCCCGCGACCGAAGCGCAGGAGAAGACTAAAGAAGAGGCGCAGGCAGCAACCAAAGAGGACCCGAACCTGGGCATGTCGATCCTGGGCAATCAGGAAGCGCCTAAGGCGCTGGTCATCGTTCCCTGGAAGCGCTCGGAGATCGGCAACGCCCTCGGTATCTCGACGATGCTCGACGACTCCAGGTTGCCCGTCGACAAAGAGGTATTCATGCGGATGCTCAGCTACTACGAAATCAGGTCGGAAACGGCGCGCCACGGCAGCGCGCCGGTCACCGGCCGAGATGCCGCGCCGACCGAAAAGAGTGAGCCGGCGCAACCCACCACTGCAGCGCACAGGAGGAAGTCATGAGCTTTTCGGAGCTGTTGGGAAACGTCGGCCTATTCGGGGCCGCCGTGATGTGTTGCCTCATCGCGCTGTCCATCTTTTCGGTGGGGCTGATCGTGGACAAGCACCGTCGTTTCCGCTCGGCCTCGCGCCAGTCGCAGACCTGCAAGCCCGTGTTCGGGAAGTTCCTCCACGGGGGAGAGGTCAAGGAACTGATCGCGGCCGTGCAGCTGCACCAGGATTCCCACGTGACGCGGGTGGTCGCGGCGGGCATCCTCGAGTACAACGGCGTGCGCCAGACCGGAGGCGATCCGGTCGCCTCGCTCGAGCTCGTCACGAGCGCGCTTGAGGACTCCAAGGCCGAGACGCTGATCCAGATGAAGCGAGGTCTCGGGTACCTGGCCACGATCGGCTCCACGGCCCCGTTCATCGGCCTCTTCGGCACCGTGGTCGGGATCATCAACGCTTTCCGGGGCATCGCGGCCACGGGGTCCGGCGGGATGGCCGTGGTCTCGGGCGGCATCGCCGAGGCCCTGGTTGCGACGGCCCTGGGCATCTTCGTCGCGATCCCGGCCGTCGTCGCCTTCAACCACTTCACGGGCAAGCTCGAGAATTTCCA
>QHSV01000507.1 GCA_003221655.1 Candidatus Rokuibacteriota bacterium | reverse complement strand
CTCGTCAGGAGGCCGATCCCATCCGCCTTCAGCGTGTCGAGGGCGTAGGCGATCTCGCGAAGGGTGGCCTCGACGTGGGGCATGGGCATCGCGGCGAAGGCGCCGAAGCGGCCCTTCCCGTCGGCCACCAGCTTCGCGCTGTACTCGTTGCACTCGCGCGCGACCTTGGACGCGCCCGCGTCGTCGAGGAACCGCAGGGCGGGCGTGGTGATCGAGGTGAGGGCCGTGGCGACCCCCGCTGCGTCCATGTCGGCGATGGACTTCTCCGGCGTCCAGTCGCGCACGGGACCCGGGATGTTCCTCGCTGTGATCGCGGCGACGTACGGCGGCGGGGTGTGGTGATGGTGGACGTCGATTCTCTGTGACTGCGTTGTCGCCATTTGGGCCTCCGACTCACCCCTGGGCAGGAGCACGGTCGCCCCGAGGGCGGCGATTCCGGTGAGAAACTCGCGTCGGATCATGAATCCCCCTCTCCCGGCGTGCGGGTGGACGTCACCCGAATCCCACGGAGTGGGATTGTAAGGCCGTGGCGATTTCTGCTGTTCTCCTCTCGACTGACAACTCTCGTCAATCGCTCGGGGCTGCCTGTCACGCGCTAGGCCCCAAGAGACTCTAAGCCTCCAATTCACCGACGGTTTGTGGCGCTGGCACCGCGTGTGCACCATGAACGTGGCCATAGAAAAGGAGAACAATCCATGTACTCGCAACTGAAATCCACGGCTCTCGCGCTCGCGCTGATCACGTTACTTGTCGGGCTCACGGCGTGTGCAAAATATCCTGTCGTCGCCACGAGCCCGGGGCAGTCGCCCTCGGCGGCGGCACCGGCCCCGGCGCGATAGGTTCGCGTCTAGACCCCTCGCGGCTCACGGCCGCGCTCCTGTGGCGGGCGCGACCGTGAGCCGCAGCAACTCGCCGACCGCGCGGTGGGCCTGGTCGATGGCCGCATCGGTGTAGGCGTAGGCCGCCGCGTCCGCGTTGGCGATAGCGATGCGGCCGAACGGCTGGCGTGCGGCGACGCATGGCAGCGGACCGCTGTTGATCCAGAACGGGTCCCACAACGAGTTGTACTGATACGCGTAGCCGTGTGGCCAGCGGTTCACGGTGAGAGCCAGGACGTCACGCGCCGGGTCGAAGCCGCCCGCCCCCAGCATCCGCGCGAGCTGCTCCCGCACGTTACGCTCGAACGTCTCGAAGGTCGTCGCCAACAGCTCGCGGCGGCCGGCGCGGTGTTGCTCGCGCCCTGGCAGGCCGGGCAGGCAGGGCGTGCGCATCATGTGGGCCACGATCGGCTCGTTGGGCTGGCGCGGCGGGCGGTAGCGCCCCACGCGCACCGGCAGGTCCAGGTTGACCGACGTGTGAAAGCTACCCGGGCAGTGCACCTGGCTGACGCGTAGCGCATGGAAGCTGGTCCAGTCCCGTAGCACGACGTTGGTGTAGACGATCGGAACCTTGGCCGCGTAGGCGAGCGCCTCCCGCTGGTCCTGGGGCAGCTCGGGACAGAGGTATGGAATCACGCTACTCCAGCACGCCAGCACGCAGTTCGAGGCGCGCACACTTTCCAGCCGCCCGCGGCGCGCGTAGCTGACCTCGACCTGCGCCGCATCGCTGGCGTGGCGCACGCGCACGACCGTGCTGTTGAGGCGCAGGCGCGCCGGCCCCGGCTCGTCGAGCTGCGTGTAGTCGGCACGCCCTACCGTCACAT
Source organism: Candidatus Rokuibacteriota bacterium (assembly GCA_003221655.1). Classification (GTDB taxonomy): domain Bacteria; phylum Methylomirabilota; class Methylomirabilia; order Rokubacteriales; family CSP1-6; genus AR31. The sequence continues at coordinate 420 of QHSV01000507.1, read as the reverse complement.
CGTCAACGCTGCGACCGGGAACGGCGCGTGGGATCAGTCGCTGGACGAGGAGCCGCGCGAGGGTCGCGTTGCCGTCGGGGAAGTGCACGAACGGCGAGCGCTGGCCAGGGCGCGCGTCGAGTCCCATACCGGGTCCGGCGGTCGGGCCCAGCGTCATGCCCGCGAAGCCGGGCAGGCCGAGGCCCCAAGCGTCGAGCGCCGAGACCGCGTCGATGCCCAGTCCGTAGAGCGAGTGCGGGCGCGCCTGGAAGAACGGCAGCACGTCAGGATGGCAGCCGGCACTGTTCGTCAGAAAGTCGGCGTAGCTCATCCGCGCGAGGCGCGCTTTCTTCGCGCCGTCGTCGAGCCCAGGGAAGTAGTCGGCGGGTTCCTTGACGAGGCGCCGGATGTCGCGCCTGGCTGCCTCCGACAGCGGGGCCT
>QHSV01000497.1 GCA_003221655.1 Candidatus Rokuibacteriota bacterium | reverse complement strand
CGTGCTCGACGCCGGGCACGACACCACGACGACCAGCTATCCTCTCTGGACCATCGACCACGACACGATCACCCGGCTCGTCGCCCGCGGGGGCCTCGTGGCGCCGAAGGGGCCGGTGGGCTCGATGATCATTTTCCACTCGTGTCTGGTCCACGCCTCGACCTCGAACCTCTCGCCGTGGAACCGGGTGAGCGTGTACCTGAGCCTCTGCGCGGTGTCCAACCACATCCGGCGCTTCAAGCGCCCCGAGTACATCGCGCACCGCGACTTCACCCCCATCGCGTGCCTTCCGGACGACTGCCTGCTGCGCCCGTACGAGGTGGCGCTGCCGTGGAAGGACGGCACGCCGGAGGCGGCCCTCAGGTAGTCCGTCGCGGCTTGATCTTGAGCAGCCTCGCCGCATTGAGCCCCATGATCCGTGCCTTGTCGGCGTCCTTCAGGAAGGTGCAGCCGTCGACGAAGCCCCGGGGATCGTACCAGCCCATGTCGTACGGATAGTCGGTCCCGACGACGATGTGGTCGGCGCCCCACAGGTTCACGAGGTGCCGGAGCTGCTCGCGGTCGAACACGATGGTGTCGAAGTAGAGCTTGGCGAGCGACTGGCGGGGCTTCCGCTTGAGCACTGTGCGCGGGTCGACGCGGGCGCGCCACGCGTGGTCCATGCGCGCCGGGTAGTGCGAGACGTAGCCGCCGCCGTGCGCGGACACGATCTTCAGCTTCGGGAACTTTTCCAGGATGCCGTCGAACACCAGGTGCGCGATCGCGACGGTCGAGTCGAGCGGGTTGCCGATGATGTTGATGAAGTAATGGTCCGACAATCGCTCGCCGCCGGTGAACCCGTTGGGGTGCATGAACACCATGACGTCGAGCGCTTGCACCTTCGCCCAGAAGACGTCGCGGCCCCGCGAGATCTCCCGTCCGGCGACGTTCGTCCCGATCTCCACGCCGCGAAAGCCGAGACGCTTGACGCAGTATTCCAGCTCCTCCGCCGCCGCGTCGGGCGCCTGCAGCGGGACGTCGGCCAGCGCGACGAAGCGGTCGGGATGCTTCTGAACGATCGCCGCCAGGTTCTCGTTGATCGCCCGGGCGGTCTTGCGACCAAGCTCCTGGTCGAGCGAATACATGAACTGGAAGGGCGAGCACGAGATCGCCTGGACGTCGACGCCCATCTTGTCCATATCGCGCAACCGCTGCTCGACGGACGTGAGGCAGACGAGCACGTTCTCCGCTTGCTGCTTGTTCGTGGCGTGCGATAACTCGTTCGTGAACCGCACCGCCGGCTCGTCCTCGCGCCGGAAGACGTCTTTCACCATCTCGTCCGCGGGCGGGTAGTGGACGTGGCAGTGGACGTCGATGCAGAGGTGACGGCGGCGACCCTTGGCCGCCCGCGACTCGCCACCGCGCGCTACCGGACCCGGACAGGTGAAGAGCACGGGCATTCTCCTTATGTGTGGGTTTCGGGTAGGCCGGCCATCATCAGCCCGAGCGTCCGCTCGGTGGCGGCGAGGCGCGGCACGTCGCCGACGATTCGCCCATCGTGCATCACGAGAATGCGGTCGGCCAGCGCGAGGATCTCGTCCAGCTCGACCGAGACCAGGAGCAGCGCCTTCCCGGCGTCGCGTAGCGCGACCAGGCGTCGATGGATGAACTCGATCGCGCCGATGTCGACGCCGCGGGTGGGCTGCCCGATCAAGAGGAGATCGGGGTTCCGGTCGAGCTCGCGGGCCAGCACGATCTTCTGCTGGTTGCCGCCCGAGAACGCCGACGTGGGGAGCGCGCCGTCGCCGGGCCGAATGTCGTACTCGGCGACCTGTCGATTGAAGCTCGACGTGACCGCAGCGCGGCGGAGCCGGATCGCGCCGTTGTAGGCGGCCTCGTCGTGGTACCCGAGGATGGCGCTCTCGCCGCCACGCCCACGATCTCGCCCCGTCGCACCGTGAAGCTGACGCGTTTGACGCGCTCCACCCCGAGCGAGTCCGCGACGACGAGGTCGGTCACCTCGAGCACCGCGTCGCCCGGTCGCGCCGGCTCCTTGTCCACGCGCAGGCTCACCGTGCGGCCCACCATCAGCTCGGCGAGCTGCTCCGGCGTCGTCTCGGTCGTCGCGAGCGTCGCGACGACTCGCCCCTGGCGCATCACGGTGACGACGTCGGTGACCTCGCGGATCTCGCGCAGCTTGTGGGTGATAAGAAGAACCGTCTTGCCCTCGCGGCGCAGCGACGCGAGGACCCGGAAGAGATGGTCGGCTTCCTGGGGCGTCAGCACCGCGGTCGGCTCGTCGAGGATCAGAAGCTCGGCGTCCCGGTAGAGCGCCTTGAGGATCTCGACGCGCTGACGCTGGCCCACGGAGAGATCCGCGACCCGCGCGTCGGGGTCGACCTCCAGGTGGTACTCGCGGCCGAGTCGCGCGAGCTCGGCGCGCGCCCGCGCCAAACCCGCCCGGAGGCGAAAGCCGCCCTCCATTCCGAGGACCACGTTTTCCAGGACCGTGAACGGCTCGACCAGCATGAAATGCTGGTGGACCATCCCGATCCTCGCTGCGAGCGCGTCCTGGGCGCTGCGGATGACCGCGGGCCGGCCGCGTACGAGGATCTCGCCTCGGTCGGGCTGATAGTAGCCGTACAAGATCCCCATGAGGGTCGACTTGCCGGCACCGTTCTCGCCCACGATGCCGTGGATCGTGCCTCGGCGCACCGCGAGCGACACATCGCGATTGGCGTGCACCTCGCCGAACCGCTTGTCGATGCCCCGCAGCTCGATGGCCGCCGGGGCCATACTGTTCACTTCCCGGCCATGTAGTCGGTGACCTTGATCTTGCCGGCCACGATGTCGGCGCGGGCCTGCTGGAGCCGCTTCTCCATCTCCGCGGTGATCAGACCCCGATTGTGCTGGTCGAGCGAGAAACCGACGCCACCCTCGGCGACGCCCAGGGAGCGCACGCCCGCCTTCCACGTCCCGTCCCGCGCGGCCTTGAAGGCCTCGTAGACGGCCAGGTCGACGCGCTTGATCATCGAGGTCAGGACCGAGCCGGGATGGATGTGGTTCTGGTTCGAGTCGACGCCGATGGCGAGCCGCCCCTTGTCCTTGGCCGCCTGGAGCACGCCGAGCCCGGTGGCGCCGGCGGCCGCGTAGATGACGTCGGCGCCGCGGTCGAACTGGCTCCGTGCCAGCTCACCGCCGCGTGTCGGGTCGTTCCAGGCCGCCGGCGTCGTCCCCGTCATGTTCCGGTAGATCTCGATCTTCGCGTTGACGTACTTCGCCCCTTCCTCGTACCCGAGGGCGAAGCGGCGGATCAGCGGGATGTCCATCCCGCCGACGAATCCGATCTTCCCGGTCTTCGACGCCATCGCCGCCGCCATGCCGACCAGGAACGAGCCCTCGTGCTCCTTGAACACGATGGACTGGACGTTGGGCAGGTCCACGACCGCGTCGACGATGGCGAACTTGAGATTCGGGAACTCCCTGGCCACTCGCTCCATACCGCTTGCCTGGGAGAATCCGATCCCGACGACGACCTGCGACCCACGCCGCGCCATGTTGCGCAGCGCCTGCTCGCGCTGGGCCTCGTTCGTCACCTCGAACTCGCGATACGCGATGGCCGTCTCCTTCTTGAAGCGTTCGGCGCCGGCGTACGCGGCCTCGTTGAACGACTTGTCGAACTTTCCCCCCATGTCGAACACGATCGCCGGGACGAACTCCTGGGCCACGACGTGGCCGGCCGGAACCGTCACGGCGGCGACCAGGACGGCCACGACGAGCGTTGTCGGATTTCGCATGGCCCGATGATATAGCAACTGCTGGCGGGGTTGATGCCCGTCGGCTATCCTCGGGGCCGCGTGAACGCCAAGCTGCGGATCTACATGGCCGGGCCCCTGGGCTTCTCGGAAGCCGGGCGCCACTTCTACAACTCGGTCCTCGTTCCCTTCGTGAAGAGTCTCGGCTACGAGGTCCTCGACCCCTGGGGCCTGGCCGATGCGCGGAAGATCGAGGCGGTCCAACGCATGCCCTACGGACCGGAGAAGCGCGAGGCGTGGCGGAAGCTCAATCGAGAGATGGGCGCGATCAATCGAGCGGCGATCGACGAGGCGCACGGGGTGATCGCGATTCTCGACGGCACCGACGTGGACAGCGGCACCGCGGCGGAGATCGGCTACGCGTTCGCGCGCGGGAAGCGCATCGTCGGATACCGGGGCGATTTCCGGCTGAGCGCCGACAACGAGGGCGGCACCGTCAATCTCCAGGTCGAGTTCTTCATTCACGAGAGTGGCGGTACCATCGTGACTCGTTACGAGGATCTGGGGCCGAGCCTGCGCCCCCTGCGCGCGACCGCGCCCTGAGAGGGAGAACGGGATGATCGCTGCGATCGGCCATCGCTCACGGCGCGCCTGGCTGGTGGCCGTGGTCCTGCTCGTGACACTCGGATGCGCCGCCCCGCGTATCGCCCAGCAGGCTCCCGATCCGCCG
>QHSV01000496.1 GCA_003221655.1 Candidatus Rokuibacteriota bacterium | reverse complement strand
TGTTCGGGCTCGAGTGAAGGACCGCGAAGGCGCGCTCGAGGGAGTGGTCGTCATCGAGCTGGCCCGGACTCTGGCCGGCGAGTTCGCCGGCGGGCTGCTCGCTGACCTGGGAGCGATCGTCATCAAGGTCGAGCCCCCCGACGGATCACCGCTCCGACGGCGCGGGCCGGGCATCGCCGGAGAAGACTCCCTCTATTTTCAATCGGAGAATCGCGGGAAGTACTCGGTGCTCGCCGATCTCGCGGACTTCACCGGTGAGCCCTGGCTCGCGAAGCTTCTCGCCTCCGCCGATGCCCTCGTCGAGGACCTCGGCCCGGGGAGCCTCGAATCGGCGGGGCTGTCGCCGGACGTGCTCCTCGAAAAGAATCCACGCCTCGTCGTCTTGCGCATCACCCCGTTCGGCCAGACCGGTCCGCTGGCGGGCGAGCGCGGCGACGATCGCATCGCCCAGGCGTACTCCGGCGTCCAGTTCGCGACGGGGTTCCCCGATCGCCCGCCGATTCCCGTGACGGTGCCGCTCGCTGACGCCTGGACGGGCATCCTCGGCGCGAGCGCGCTCCTGATGGCGACCTTTCACGCTCGGCGGAGCGGCTGCGGACAGACGGTCGACCTCGGCCTCTACCAGACCGGGCTGCGCATGCAGGAAGAGGTGGTCATCCGCCACCACCGGACGGGCGCCGTGGCGACGCGCATGGGCACCGAATCGCCCACGGTGGTCCCAGCCAACGTCTACCCGACGCGAGACGGCGGGTGGATCGCGCTCTCCGGAGCCGGAGATCAGCCGTTCGCCCGTCTCTGCGAAGCGATCGAGGCCCCCGAGTCCGCCAGGGAACCCCGGTTCGCCACCAGCGCCGCGCGCCTGCAGAACCGCGCGGCCGCCGATGAGCTCGTCGGGGCCTGGATCGCCGGGCACGACCTCGCGGACATCGAGGCGCGCTTCGCTGCCGCCGGCGTGGCCGGCACCGCCGTCCGCTCCGTGGACGAGATCATCGCGGATCCGCACGTGAGGGCGCGCCGGGCTGTGCTGCGTCTGCAGTCGTCGTCCGGGCACGATTTCCTCGCCCCCGCGCCGGTGCCGAAGCTGTCGCGGACTCCGGCGCGCGCCCCGGTGAGCGCTCCGCGGCTCGGCGAGCACACGGCGACCGTGCGCGCGAGCGTCGAGCAGATCGCGGATCGGAAACGACCGGACGTGAAGTCCGCCGACCTGACCGCCGCAGGGCCGCTCGCCGGCGTCCGGGTCCTCGACCTGTCGCAGTGGCTCGCCGGTCCGGCCGCGGCCGCCCTGCTCGGCGACTTCGGCGCCGAGGTGATCATGGTCGAGCTTCCCGCGACCGGCACCGCGCCGTCGGACGGGCCGGGCAGCCGTGGCCCCGGGTTTCCCGTCACCAACCGGAACAAGCGGAGCATCACGCTCGACGTGCGCTCGCCGCGCGGTCGAGAGGTGTTACTGGAGCTGGTTCGGCTGAGCGACGTGATCGTGGAGAACTTCCGGCCGGGGACGCTCGAGCGATGGGATCTCGGCCCGACGGTGCTCCGTGAGATCAATCCGCGCCTCGTGATCCTCCGGTCATCCGGCTTCGGACAGAGCGGCCCGTCCGCGGCACGCGCGGCGTTCAATCCGGTGGGCCTCGCCTTCGGCGGCATGACGTACCTGAACGGTTGGCCGGACCGGCCGCCCCTCCGCGACGGCGTCACCGCGGGCGACTATTCGACGGCGCTCTTCAACGTGCTCGGTATCGTCGCCGCGCTGTTGCGCCGCGACCTCGACGGCGAGGGGCAGGTCGTCGACACGGCCATGTTCGAGTGCGCCCTGCGCCTCACCGGCGATCTGCTGGCCGTGCGGAGCGCCCTGGGCATCCGTCGCGAGCGTGCCGGCGGAGACTGGCCGGCCTATCCGTGTAGCCTCACCGTCGCGGCCCTGGACGGGCGCTTCGTCGCCGCGTCGAGCGCGTGCTGGGACGACTTCGCCGACGCGCTCGAACGGCTGGGGCGCCCACGCGTCGATGACCCGGTGCGCGTGCGCGAGGAGATGGCGAAGCTGGTCGGCACGCTCGCGGCCGAAGCGGCGGTGTGCACGTTGCGCCAGGCCGGGCTCGCCGCGAGCACGGTCAACTCGGTGGCCGATCTGGCGCGCGAGCCGCACCTGTGGAGCCGCGGCGATCTCGTGCGGCGCTCCGATCCGGAGCTGGGCGAGATCGTGACGCAGGGAATCGTGCCCTTGCTCTCGCGAACGCCGGGGCAGCTCACCGGCTGGTCGCGGCGCCCCGGATCGGACAACGACGCCGTGCTCGGAGCGCTGCTGGGTTACACGCCCGAGCAGATTCGCCGGGTTACTTCGGCACCAGCCCCTTGAAGCGCGGCATGACTTCCTTCGCCAGCAGCTCGATCGAGTGGCGCCACGCCGTGGGATTCTCCGAATAGTCGAAGCAGAAAAGCAGCAGCGTGCCGAAGCCGCCGACCTCCTCGTAAATCTCGTGGAGCTTGTCGGCCACCGTGTCCGGCGAGCCCACCAGCCAGTTGTGCCGTGCGCAGTACTCTGGGGTGACGTCGGAGTCCGGCACGTCCGGCTTGTGCTTCAGGAATTCGGTGAACTGGAACGACGCGAG
>QHSV01000495.1 GCA_003221655.1 Candidatus Rokuibacteriota bacterium | reverse complement strand
CCGGAGAGCGCGCGCAGGGTCGAGGTCTTCCCCGCGCCGTTCGGACCGATGATCGCGACGATCTCGCCCTCCTCGACCGTGACCGAGACGCCGTCGACGGCCGCGACGTTCCCGTAATGGACGCGGAGGTCGGTCAGCTCAAGCACCCGGCTCCTCCGCCCCCAGATACGCCTCGATCACCGCCGGGTTCGTCTGGATCTCACGCGGCGTCCCCTCCCCGATGCGGACACCGTGATCGAGGACCGTGACGGTGTCGCACACTCCCATGACCGCCTTCATGTCGTGCTCCACCAGGAGGACCGTGACGCCTTGCTCGCGCAGTCGCCGCAGGACGCTCGTCGTCTCCGCCTTCTCCTGCGCGGCGAGCCCCGCCATCGGCTCGTCCAAAATCACCAGCTCCGCCCCGGTGGCGAGCACCATCGCGAGGGCGAGTGCCTTCTGGTCCCGATGGGGGAGCGTATCGGCGACCTGGCTCGCGACGGGTCCCAGACCGAGCGCCTCCAGGAGAGTGCGGCCCCGCTCGCGAGCCCGCCGCTCGCGCTCCCGGTACCGTCGGGACCAGAAGAGGACTGACGCGAGACCGGGCGTCGTCACGAGATGAGCGGCGACGAGCACGTTCTGGAGCACCGTGTATTCGCGGAACAGCGTCGTGGCCTGGAACGTCCGCGCGATACCGCGCCGGCAGATCTCCGACGGGCGAAGTCCCGACGTCCGCTCGCCCTTGAAAAAGACCTCGCCGGCGGTCAGGGGGATCACGCCGGTGATCAGGTTGAAGACCGTGCTCTTGCCCGCGCCGTTGGGACCGATCAGGCCGTGGATCGCGCCCTGCGCGACGGTCATGGAGAGATCGGCGACGGCCAGCAAGCCGCCGAACCGCCGGGAGACGCCGCGCAGCTCAAGGAGCAAGGCCGACTCCCGCAGCTGCGGGCGCCCTTCTGCGCAGTCTCCGGAGAAGGCGCCGGGCCGTGCCCGGAAGGGCCACCAGTCCCTGGGGCGCGAAGAGCATGGTGAGGATGAGGACGGCGCCGAAGACCAGGATCTCGTAGTGGTGGAGCTCGCGCAGGAGCTCGGAGGCGACGGTCATGAGGATGGTCCCGACCACCGGCCCCCAGACGCTCCCCGTGCCGCCGATGACGGTGAAGACGACCAGCAGCACCATCGGCTCAAGGCCGAAGTCGCTGGAGTGAAGGACCTGGCGGAAATGGGCGAAGAAGACGCCGGCGAGCCCGGCGACGAAGCTCCCGAGCACGAAGGTGGTCAGCTTGTAGCGGAAGACGTTCACGCCCAGCGTCTCGGCCAGGAGGTCGGCCTGGCGGATGGCGCCGGCCGTGAGGCCGAAGCGCGAATGGTCGAGGCGGACGAGGGCGAGCACGACCCCGACGCAGAGCACGGCCATCAGGCCATACAGCTCGAGCTTTCCGTCGAAGGCGAGCCCGAGCAGCCGGTCGGGCTTGGGGATTCCCACCAGCCCTGAGGGGCCCCCGAACAACCCTTCGAAGAAGTTGTTGAAGAAGAGCCGGACCACCTCCGAGAAGGCGAACGTGATGAGGAAGTAGTAGGGGCCGCTTACACGCAAGGCGACGCTGCCGATGGGCACGGCCAGCGCGGCGGCCACGAGCGGACCGATCCAGAGCGTGGCCCAGAAGGACAGCCCGACCCGCGTCACCAGCAGGGCCGAGGCGTAGGCTCCGATCCCCATGAAGGAGATGTGAGCCA
>QHSV01000151.1 GCA_003221655.1 Candidatus Rokuibacteriota bacterium | reverse complement strand
CACGCGAGGCGCCGCGGCTGGGCCGGCGGGCCGAACAACAGCATGGCGCCCGACGACGCGATTGCGACGATGAGCGCCAGGACCAGGATTTGACTCTCGCCCGGCATGAGGCCGGGCGAGGCGAATGGCCCAAACGCCAGCAGGACCAGCGCGGCCCCGAGCCGCGCCCAGGAGAATGCCCGGAGCGGCCCGCTGACGTTGAACGCTTTCACTACTTGATCAGCGTGACCAGGCGGAAGATCGGAAGATACATCGCGACCACGAGCCCGCCGACCACGACGCCCAGGAAGACGATCATGATGGGCTCGAGCAGCGACGTGAGCGCCGCCACCGCCGTGTCGACCTCATCGTCGTAGAAGTCGGCGATCTTCGAGAGCATCTGGTCGAGCGCACCGGTGTTCTCGCCGACGTTGATCATGTGCACCACCATGGGCGGGAACACGGTGCTGCCCTTGAGCGGCTCGGAGAGCGTCCGGCCCGAGGTCACAGCGGTGCGCGCCTGCATGACGGTCTTCTCGACAACGCGGTTCCCGGCCGACCGGGCGGTGATGAGCAGGCCCTCGAGGATGGGGACGCCCGAGGAGATCAGCGTGCCGAGCGTCCGAGTGAACCGCGCGACGGCGACCTTGCGAATGAGCATGCCGATGACCGGCACCTTCAATAAAAACGCGTCGATGACACTGCTGCCCTGGTCGGTGTTGTAGTAGCGCTTGATCGCGTAGATCACGCCGGCGCCCACGCCCACCATGACAAGGATGTACTTCTGCGTGAACTCCGACAGCCACATGACGATCGCCGTCGGCAGCGGGAGTTCTGCGCCCAGTCCCTCGAACATCTTGGCGAATGTCGGGATGACGAAGATCATCATGAAGACGATGACCAGCACCGCCACGCTGATGATGGTGAGGGGGTAGACCATCGCCCCTTTGACCTTGCTCTTCAGCTTGGCCGCCTTCTCGATGTAGACGGAGAGGCGCTGCAGGACGACGTCGAGCACACCGCCGGACTCACCGACCTGGAGCATGTTCGTGAACAGATCGTTGAAGACCTTGGGGTACTTCCGGAAGGACTCGGCGAGCGTGACGCCGCCCTCGACCTCGTGCGCGATCTTGCCCGTGACGTCCCGCAGGACCTTGGAGTCGCTCTGCTCCGCGAGAATCGAGAGGCACTGCGCGATCGGGAGGCCAGCGTCCACCATCGTGGAGAACTGCCGTGTGTAGATCGCCAGGTGCTTGTCCTTGACCTTACCGCCGATCTTCTTCATGCCGACGGGCTTGGCCGTCCGCTCCTGGACGGAGGTCGCGACGACGCCCCGCGCGCGCAGCTGGGTGAGGGCGGTGGGGCGGTCACTCGCCTCGATCTCACCGGAGACGACCTCTCCCCCCGAGCGGCCGCGATATGCGTACATTGCCATAGTGCCCTCCTCCTACCGTCTAGCGAACGGCGACGCGCCGGCGCCCGCGCCGGCCGTGGCCGCCGGACCTTCGTGCGCGAGGAGCTGCAGCAACTCCTCGACCAGAGTCGACCGGTTCAGCGCGTCCTCGCGCGTGATCAAATGCCGCTTCACAAGATCCGACAAGGACTGGTTCATCGTCTGCATGCCGAACTTTTGGCCGGTGGCGATTGCGGAGTACACCTGGTGGATCTTCTCCTCCCGGATGAGGTTGCGGATGGCGGGCGTGGCGGTCATGATCTCCAGCGCCATCACGCGTCCGCCACCGACCTTGGGAATGAGGGTCTGTGAAAGCACGCCCTCCAGCACCAGCGCGAGCTGCGACCGCACCTGCGACTGCTGGGCCGTCGGGAACACGTCGATGATCCGGTTCATCGTCTGGGCGCACGAGTTCGTGTGCAAGGTGGCGAACGTCAGATGGCCCGTCTCCGCGATCGTCAGGGCCGCCGCGATCGTCTCCAGATCGCGCATCTCGCCGACGAGGACCACGTCCGGATCCTGGCGGAGGATTGACTTGAGCGCCTTGGTGAACGAGTGGGTGTCGGCGAAGACCTCCCGCTGGTTGACGAGGCACTGCTTGTGCGGATGGACGAACTCGATCGGGTCCTCGATCGTCATGATGTGGTCGTGACGCTCGCTGTTGACCTTGTCGATCATGGCGGCGAGCGTCGTCGACTTCCCGGACCCGGTCGGGCCGGTGACCAGGATGAGCCCCTTGGGCCGGTCGGCGAGTTGCTGGACGATCTGGGGCAGCCCGAGATCGTCGAACGAGCGGATCTTGTAGGGAATGACGCGGATCGCGCACCCCACGGCGCCGCGCTGGCGGTAGACGTTGCACCGGAAGCGCGCCAGGCCCTGGATGCCGAAGGAGAGGTCGAGCTCGTTCTCCTCCTCGAATTTCTGCTTCTGACCCTCGTTCAGCACGCTATAGGAGAGGCGCTGGGTGTCCTGGGGCGTCAGCACCTCGAACTGGTTGAGCTGGGTCAGGCGGCCGTTGACCCGGATCTGGGGGTAGGTCCCGCTGGTGATGTGCAGGTCCGACGCGCCGCGGTCCACCATGAGCTGCAGAAGATCGGCCATATTGGCGGCCATTGTGCCTCCCTACGTCGCAATGCCCCTGCTCAAGACAGGGTAACCCTCAGCACTTCCTCGACAGTCGTAGTTCCTTCAAGGACCTTCATGAGCCCCGCCTGACGCAGGGTCCTCATCCCCTGCGATTGCGCCATCGACCGCAACTCGGCGGTCGGCGCGTTCTTGAGAATCGCGTCGCGGAGCTCCTCGCTGATCGGCATGACCTCATAGATGGCGACGCGACCCTTCATGCCCGTGAAGTTGCACGTCGCGCAACCCTTACCCTTGTAGAAGGTCGATGGGCAGTCATTCGTGTGGAGCGTGGAGAACACGAGGTGGCCGGTGAGCGCGGCTCGAATGCTGATCTGCGCGGTCTCGAGGTCCCGCGTCTCGCCGACGAGGATCACGTCGGGGTCCTGGCGGAGGAAGGAACGGAGCGCAGCGGAAAACGTCCGACCGATGCCCTCGTTGATCTGAACCTGGTTCACGCCCTTCAGGTTGTACTCGACGGGATCCTCGGCGGTCATGATGTTGACGTCCGGAGAATTGATCGTGTGGATCGCCGAGTAGAGCGTGGTCGTCTTGCCGGAGCCGGTCGGCCCCGTGATTAAAACCATGCCGTAGGGCTGATGGATCACGGCGCTGAACTTCTCGAGGCTCCACTCGTCGAAGCCGAGCTGCGTCATGTCGAGCTTCAGCGAGTCTTTGTCGAGAATGCGGAGGACCGCCTTTTCGCCGAAGATCGTCGGAAGCGTCGAGACGCGGAAGTCGATCTCGCGGGTGTTATACCGGAGCTTGATGCGGCCGTCCTGCGGCATCCGGCGTTCGGCGATATCGAGGTTGGACATGATCTTCAACCGCGAGAGAATCGCCGATTCCAGCCGCTTCGGCGGCGCCAGCATCTCGTGGAGCACGCCGTCCATCCGAAAGCGGATCCGGAAGATCTTCTCGTAGGACTCGAAGTGGATGTCGGAGGCGCCCTTCTGGATGGCGTTGACCAGCACCATGTTGACCAATTTCACGACCGGCGCTTCGTCGGCCGACTCCTTCAGCTCGAAGACGTCAACCTTGGCGCCTTCCTCGCCGTCCTCCACGACCTCGACGTTGCCGAGGTCTGTTTGCATGTCCGACAGGACGCTGGTGATGGCCTCGGTCTTTGACTCGTAGTTGCGGTCGATCGCCTTCCTGATGGCCGTTTGCGACGCCACCAGCGGCAAGACTTGGAGATTCGTCATGAAGGAGATGTCGTCCAGGGCGAAGACGTTCGTCGGATCCGCCATGGCGAGCGCCAGCGAGTTCCCCATCTTCCTGACCGGGATCACCTCGTACTTCCTCGCGATGGGCGCCGGCACGAGCTTCAGCACGTCGGACTCGATGTCGAGCTGGGTCAGCGTGATCGACGGCACGCCGTACTGCCGCGAGAGGAATCCGATCAGCTGGTCTTCGTTGACGAAGTTGAGCCGGACGAGGACCGAGCCGATCTTCTCCGGGGAGCCCTTCTGCTCCGCGAGCGCCTTCTTGAGTTGCTCCGCGGTAAGCAGGCCATCGGCGACGAGAAGATCTCCGAGGCGTCGGTTGACGGGCTGCCCGAGCTTTACTGGCTGGGCCATTGTAATCTTTTACTGTACCCCACCCAGGCGCTTCAACGTATCGGTAAAGGCCTTGTAGGCGTCGTCCTGGTAGAGCACGAAAACGACCCGTTTCAGGCCGGTGGGCCCCGCCTTCAGGTGAGAGACTACGGCGTTGAGCATGGCGTTCGCCGATACCGCCGGCGGGACGTGGCCGACGCCAGTCCCGAGCGCGGGGAGGGCGAGGGACGTGATGCGGTGCTTGGCGGCCAGTGCCAGGACCGCTCGGGTCGTCGCCGTGACCTTCTCGCCGTCGGTCTTGAGGTCCGGACCCATGACCGCGGCGTGGATGACGTGGATGGCGGCGAGGTTGCCGCCGGTGGTCAGCACGGCCTCGCCGACCTCCACGGGTCCTTGCCGTATCGCCTCTTCCTCGATGATGACCCCGCCCTTCCGCTTGATCGCGCCGGCGACACCCGTACCCATGACGAGCGTCGAGTTCGCCGCATTGACGATGGCGTCGACCTCCCAGTCAGTGATGTCGCCGCGCTCGATCGCGACGGACGACTGCCCGATCCGGAGCCTCATGGCCGCTTCTCGCCGCGCTCCTCGGCTTTCGCGGCGTTCCACGCGCGCTCAAGCTCGTCGGGCGCCACCGCGGAGACCGACGTACCGCGCGCGGCAAGCTCCGCCTCCATGTCGGTGAAGCGTTGGCGAAACTTCTCGATCGCGCCGTGCAGCGCCTCTTCGGCGTCGAGCGTCGCGAGACGCGCCACATTCACGAGCGAAAAGAGCGCGTCGCCAAGCTCCTCGCGAATGCGGTGGGCGTCGCCGGAGGCGAGCGCCTCCGAGGCCTCGCGGATCTCCTCTTCGACCTTGGTCCACGCCGCACGCGCGTCGGGCCAGTCGAAGTTCACGCGAGCTGCTTTGGATTGAACGCGCTGCGCCCGCAACAGCGCCGGCAGCGCACGAGGAACGCCGTCGAGGATCGATCGCCGCTGTCCCCGCTCGTCGGCCTCGCGCTGCTTGATCGCTTCCCACTGGGCAAGGGCTTCGGTCGCCGTGCCGACCGACGCATCACCGAATACGTGCGGGTGACGCCGCACCATCTTGTCGATGAGCTGTCGGAGCAGATCGGCCGTTGTGAACTCGCCCTGCTCTTCAGCGAGCCGGGCGTGGAAGACCACTTGGAAGAGGAGGTCGCCCAGTTCCTCCTGCAGAGGAGCGCTATGGCCGGACTCGATCGCTTCCAGGACTTCGTACGCTTCTTCGATCAGGTAAGGCTTCAGCGATGTCCGCGTCTGCACACGATCCCACGGGCAGCCGTCGGGTGCACGCAAGCGGATCATGACGTCCAGGAGCCGTTCAAAGAGAACGCCGGGGGACTCGATCATGTCGGTTCCTGAGGCTAACCGATTATACAGCAAGGGTTTTCGCCTATGCTAGGCTCAGGCCCATGTCGCCGGACGATTACGAGGATGTCTTCAAGGTCACTGACAGGCGGAGACGCCAGGACGCGGACGATCCACCCCGCGCGGACTTGGCCGACGAAGAGTCGCGACCGCCGGCGCCGCCTGTATCGGGTACCCCCGGCGAGCGCAGCCTGGCCGGGCTCTTCATGATGCTCGCGAGCTCCGCGGTGGTCGCGTTGGGGCATGCGCCTGATCCCCTCACGGGCCAGCGGCAAACGGATCTGGTCCAGGCCGCGGACGCTATCGACCTGCTCGCCCTGTTGCGCGAGAAGACAGAGGGGCACCGGTCTGGTGACGAGAGCCGGATCCTCGACGAACTCATCTACGACCTGCAACTGCGCTACGTGCACGTCACGAAGCAATCCTGATCACGACCATCCGCGTCTCGATCGTGATTGCTTCCACCGTTTCGGGTATCCGCAAGCGAAGCTGACTCAGGATCACCGGATTCACCAGAAGAACCGGGAGCACACCTGGCAGCGGCTGGCGCCCGAGCGCGAACCGCTCAATGTCCAAGCGTAGATAGCGGCGCTGACCACGGGCCGATCCCACCTCTACACTTACGCGCGCCCATAGGTGGAGCCAGACGGGCTGCTCGAGCCAGGTGGTGGGGAGGAGGCTGGCGATTGCGAGGACATGCCGGAGCGGAACTTGTCCTTTGAACTCGATCATCCCGTCGCCGACTAGCCGCACGGCCCCAGGCCCAAAGGGGATCGTGGCCGCTTCAGCAAGATGACGTGAGAGAAAGCCGTTCAGCTCGGGTTCGGACAGGACGATCTGACGGGTACGTCCAGTGGCCCGTCCGGCACCGCGGATGATGGCGTAGATCTTCTGCTGACCCCGAACGCCGTCTTCGGCTGTCCCGGCGGCTACTGGGACTTCCGGCTCCTGGAGCATTCGAGAACCGACCCAGAGCGATCCAGCGGCCAGCCCGCACACCACGGCGGTGGTCGTAACCAGCACCGCGCACCCTACCCGCATCGACCCACCCTATCATCCGGCACGTGGGTCCCTTCCACATGGGGCCCCTTTTAGGATAGGGCGGCTTTCGGCCGATCGGGAGAGGAGTGAACGGTGGACCATGGTAGTGATTTGACATGTCATATCTCAGATGATATAAGAGCTATGTACTCAGATAAATTGCCGGACAAAAGGAGCCGGCGGAGCGAGGAGGACTTTACGATGCCGATCGAGCGTTGGCGCCCGATTGGGTCAATCGAGAGGTGGGATCCATTTCACAATATTTTCGACATCCAGGGAGAGGTCAACCGACTCTTCGACAGCCTTTCTGGACGGTCCATGGCCGTCGTGACCGGCTCGAGCGTTCGCGGGCACCGGTCCTTGACATGCACGAGACCAAGGATGATCTCGTTCTGAACTTTGAGCTTCCTGGAGTCCGTGAGAAAGAAGTATCCCTGTCGATCACCGGCGATCTGTTGACCGTGAGGGGGGAGCGCGGGTTGAACCGCGACCTCACGGACGAGAGCCATCATCACGTCGAGCGTGTCCATGGGAAGTTCGAGCGGAGTGTCCGGCTTCCGGTGTCTGTCCAGGCCGAGAAGGTGAAGGCCACGTACCGTGACGGGGTGCTCGAAGTCAAGCTTCCGAAGGTGGACGAGGTGAAGCCGAGGGAAATCAAGATCGATATCGTCTGAGGCGTTCGCTCGTTCGAAGTGGTGAGCGACGGAGCGGGCCGCTCCGTCGCAACGAGATCAAGAAAAGGGAGATTCGACATGGCGAAGGTGATCGGCATTGACCTCGGGACGACCAACTCCGTGGTGGCGGTCGTCGAGGGCGGCAACCCTACGGTGATCGCGAACCAGGAGGGCAGCCGGCTGACGCCCTCGGTCGCCGGGTTCACGAAGGACGGGGAGATCCTCGTCGGGCAGGTGGCCAAGCGCCAGGCGATCACGAATCCCGAGAACACCGTGTTCTCGATCAAGCGGTTCATGGGACGGCGCTACGACGAGGTGCTCCAGGAGATCAAGCTCGTCCCGTACAAGGTGGTCAAGGCCAGCAACGGCGACGCCCGGGTCGAGGTCAGGGGCAAGCAGTACTCGCCGCCGGAAATCTCGGC
This sequence comes from Candidatus Rokuibacteriota bacterium, assembly GCA_003221655.1. Lineage (GTDB taxonomy): Bacteria > Methylomirabilota > Methylomirabilia > Rokubacteriales > CSP1-6 > AR31. Next base: position 4,597 of record QHSV01000151.1, on the reverse strand, counting down.
GATGATCCTGCGCAAGCTGAAGGAAGCCGCCGAGGCGTACCTGGGCGAGAAAGTCACGCAGGCCGTCATCACCGTGCCCGCCTACTTCAACGACAGCCAGCGTCAGGCGACCAAGGACGCCGGGCGCGTAGCCGGTCTCGAGGTGCTGCGGATCATCAACGAGCCCACCGCCGCCGCGCTCGCCTACGGGCTCGACAAGAAGAAGGACGAGACGATCGCCGTCTACGATCTCGGCGGCGGCACCTTCGACATCTCGATCCTCGAGATCGGTGAGGGCGTCTTCGAAGTCAAGGCGACCAACGGCGACACCCACCTGGGCGGCGACGACTTCGACCAGCGCGTCATGGATTGGATCTCGGAGGAGTTCAAAAAGGAGCACGGTATCGACCTCCTGAAGGACCGCATGGCGCTCCAGCGATTGAAGGAGTCCGCCGAGAAGGCGAAGTGTGAGCTGTCGACGACGCTGCAAACCGAGATCAACCTGCCCTTCATCACGGCTGACGCGAGCGGGCCGAAACACCTCGTGCTCACGCTGACGCGGGCCAAGCTCGAGGCGCTCGTGGCCGATCTCGTCGAGCGCACCCTCGGCCCCTGCCGGCAGGCCATGCAGGACGCCGGCGTGAGCCCGAAGGACATCAACGAGGTCATTCTCGTCGGTGGCCAGACGCGCATGCCGAAGGTGCAGGAGGCCGTGAAGCAGCTCTTCGCCAAGGAGCCGCACAAGGGCGTCAACCCCGACGAAGTCGTGGCGGTCGGCGCCGCTGTGCAGGGCGCGGTGCTCACGGGCGAGGTGAAGGACCTCCTCTTGCTCGACGTCACCCCGCTCTCGGTGGGGATCGAGACGCTCGGCGGCGTGATGACCCCGCTCATCTCCAGGAACACGACGATTCCGACGAAGAAGAGCGAGGTCTTCACGACGGCGGCCGACAACCAGACCTCGGTCGAAGTCCACGTGCTCCAGGGCGAGCGGCCCATGGCGCGAGACAACCGGACCCTGGGGAAGTTCCATCTCGTCGGCATCCCGCCGGCGCCGCGCCAGATGCCGCAGATCGAAGTGACGTTCGATATCGACGCAAACGGCATCTTGAACGTCGCGGCGCAGGACAAGGCGACCGGCAAGCAGCAGAACATCACCATCACTGCCTCGTCTGGCCTGACCAAGGACGAGATCGACCGGATGGTGAAGGAAGCGGAGACCAACGCTGCGGAAGACTCGAAGCGGAAGCAGGAAATCGAAGTCCGCAACCAGACGGACTCGCTCGTGTACTCGACGGAGCGGACGCTCGGGGAGCACGGCGCCAAGCTGGGAGAGGCCGACCGCAAGGCGATCGACGACGCGCTCGCGGAGGCGCGCGAGGCGCTGAAGGGCGAGGACGTCGAGCGGATGAAGCGTGCCCAGGAGAACCTGACCCGCGCGTCCCACAAGCTCGCGGAGATCATGTACCGCGAGGCGCAGACGCAAGGTCAGCCCGGCGCGCCCGGCGGGCCTAGTCAGGGCTCGACGGGTCCGAAGGAAGGCGAGGTCGTCGACGCGGACTTCGAGGATCTGGGCGACAAGAAGAAGTAGCGGTTCCATGCGTCGCGATTACTACGCCGTGCTCGGTATCGCGGCCACGGCCGGGCCGCGCGAGGTTCGCCGCGCCTACCAGCGGCTCGCGCGGCAGTACTCGCCCGACGTCAACTTCTGGGACGAGAGGGCCCGCGAGCTCTTCGATGAGATCGCCGAGGCCTTCCGCGTGCTCGGGGATCCGACGGCGCGCTCGATGTACGACCGATTCGGGCAGGTGGCTAGCGCCGACGACCCGCTCGGCGCCGGCCGGCGCGGCGACGACGTCCATGCCGTCGTCGAGTTGTCCTTCGGGGAGGTGGTTCGGGGGACGAGGCCTCGCATAGAGGTCCACCGGTTCTCGCCCTGCGCCGAGTGCGCCGCGAGCGGTTCGGCCGGGGGCGGGCGGTGTTCTCTGTGCCTCGGCCGAGGCGTCCGGCGGATCGCCGAGGCGGTCGACGTCGAGATTCCCGCTGGCGTCGATTCCGGGGCTCAGATCCGCATGGCGGGCGAGGGGAATGCTGGCCCGTTCGGCGGGCCGCGCGGCGATTTGATCGTGAGCACGCGGGTGCGTGAGCACCCCTTTTTTCGCCGGAAAGGCGACAGCGTGCACTGCGAGGTGCCGATCAGCGTCTGGGAAGCGCTGCTGGGAGCCCGCATCCACGTTCCGACGCCGTCGGGGGAAGCCGTACTCGTCGTTCCACCGGGCACGACGGGCGGTCAGGTATTCCGCTTGCGCGGTCAGGGACTGCTCAGGCTGACGGGCGAGTCGACGGGCGACCTCTACGTGACGGTTCGTGTCGAGGTCCCGACTGGGCTCGACGCGCGGACCCACGAGCTCGTGCGCCAGCTCGAGCGGTTGATGCCGATCGAAGCACGGACCGCGCTGGAGCGCTATCGGGGAGGTGCGCAGTGACCGACCGCGGCAAGCCGCTTTACATGATCGGGGTGGTCGCCGACATGCTGAACGTCCACCCGCAGACGCTGCGCTTCTACGAGAAGAAGGGGCTCGTGCGTCCGAGCCGAACTGTCGGCCGGACGCGCATGTACTCCACCGAAGACGTCGACGAACTGGCCCGTCTGCTGCGACTCACGCGGGATCTCGGAGTGAATCTCGCCGGCATTGAGGTCATCCTAAAGATGAGGCGTCGGATGATCGAGATGCAGAAGCAGATCGAGGATTTGGTTGCCTACCTTCGGGAGGACGGCGGCGAGGCGGCGGGGCACTCCCGTCCGGAGGAACCGCGGGAGGCCCTCGTCCGGGCCGCCTCCGGTCACCTCAAACCGGTGGATCTGTTCTAGTAGGAAAGGAGAATCATGGCTGGCGAGCGCGACGATAGCGAGCTCAACATTCCGGATGTCCTCGCGATTCTGCCGTTGCGCGGAACGGTGATCTTTCCGCAGGCGGTGATGCCGCTCGCGGTCGGCCGTCCCGCGTCGGTCCGGCTCATCCAGGAGGCGCTCCAGGGCAGCCGGATCATCGGCGCGGTCATACAGCGGGATCCGTCGGAGGATGCCCCGCGTGCGCAGGGGCTGCACACGATCGGGACCGCGACCGTCATCGAGAAGGTGTTGAAGCAGCCCGACGGCACCCTGCGCCTTGTCGTGCAGGGTCTCGCGCGATTCCGTATCACCGACGTCGTCCAGGAGACGCCGTTCCTCCGGGCGCGGATCCAGCGCCTCACCGACGAGGCGCCCTCGGCGACCCTCGAGGTCGAAGCGCTCGCCCGGACGGCGAGTGGCCTCTTTCAGAAGGTCGTCGCGCTCTCCCCGACGCTGCCCGACGAGCTCGCGAATGTTCTCGGCGCCGCGGAAGGGCCGGGCGCGCTCGCGGACCTGATCGCCGGCTCGCTGCCGACGCTTCCGACGGCCCTGCGGCAGGAGCTGCTCGAGACGATGGACGTCGCTGAGCGTCTACAGAGGCTCGTGGCCGCCCTCACGAAGGAGGCCGAGGTTCTCGAGCTCGGGTCGAAGATCCAGTCGGAAGTCCAGTCCGAGATGTCGAAGACTCAGCGCGAGTACTACCTGCGCGAGCAGATGAAGGCGATCCAGAAAGAGCTGGGCGACGCCGACGACCGCACGCAGGAGATCGAGACACTCCGGCGGAAGATCGAGACGGCTGGCATGACGGAAGAAGCGGGCAAGGAAGCGCTCCGCGAGCTGGACCGGCTGGCGAAGATGCCGCCCGCGGCGGCCGAGTACACCGTCGCGCGGACCTACATCGACTGGTTGGTGTCGATGCCGTGGCAACAGGAGACGGCCGACTACGTTGACATCGCCGGAGCTCGGGGGATCCTCGACGAGGACCATGAGGGTGTCGAGAAGATCAAGGAGCGGATTCTGGAGTACCTCGCCGTGAAGAAGATTCGTGCGTCCGGCAAAGACCCCATCCTCTGCTTCGTCGGCCCCCCGGGCGTCGGCAAAACGTCGCTCGGACGGTCGATCGCGCGCGCGCTCGGGCGGAAATTCCACCGGATCTCGCTGGGCGGCATGCGGGATGAGGCCGAGATCCGCGGCCACCGCCGGACCTATATCGGCGCGCTGCCGGGTCAGATCATCCAGGGGCTCCGGCGTGTGGGGACGAAGAACCCCGTCTTCATGCTCGACGAGATCGACAAGCTGGGGATGGACTTCCGCGGCGATCCGGCCTCGGCGCTCTTGGAGGTACTGGATCCGGAGCAAAACGTGTCGTTTCGCGACCACTACCTGGACGTCGCGTTCGACCTGTCGCGGGTGCTGTTCATCACGACCGCGAACGTGACCGACACGGTGGCGCCCGCGCTGCGCGATCGGATGGAAATCATCCCGCTCGCCGGGTACACGGAGGAAGAGAAGATCGCCATCGCACAGCGGCACCTCGTGCCCAAACAGGCACGGGAGCACGGCCTCGGTCCAGAGGTGGACATCGAGTTCACGCCCGAGGCGCTGCGGCTCCTGGCGCGGGGCTATACGCGAGAGGCCGGCGTTCGGAATCTCGAGCGCGAGATTGCCAGCGTTTGCCGGAAGGTGGCGAGGCGGCGCGCCGAAGGGCAGACGGACGCGATGCGGATC
>QHSV01000150.1 GCA_003221655.1 Candidatus Rokuibacteriota bacterium | reverse complement strand
CGATGTTCTTCCAGCCGACGACCTGGACGTGGTTCTCGATATTGACGAGCACCGCCTTCGCCTTCTCCACGCCACCCTCGTTGAGGTGATAAAAAACCTTGTGCTTCTTGGGATACTCCGTCGAGTGTGACGCCTCTGCGCCGGCGGCGCTCAACGCGAGCATGCCGGCCGTGATCACCGCGATCGTCCAGTGCGCGCTGCCCATGTCAGCCTCCTTCACGAACGGTACGGGCGAGCCGAACGCGCGCGCGGGGGTCGAGCTTCACCCGCCGGACGCTCCGGAGGTGATCGGCCACGACGTCCCACGCGGGCGACCCGTCGGCCTCGCCGAGGCTGGCCCAGCCGGTCGCCTTGTAGCGCCGGGCCGGCTCGAGCGGGCGCCCGGCGACGCGGATGTCGAAGATGCGCTTGCCCACGCGCTTCGACGGATCGATCGCGTAGGTGAGCCCACCGAGCCGGACCATGTCCCCGCCCTGGCGATAGTACGGATCGGGGTGGAACAAGTTGTCGGCGACGTCCTCCATGATCTGGTGGATCTCGCTCCCCGTCATCTCCCGCACCCACGTGTTCGGGTACGTCACGGCGGTGTGCGAGTACACGTCCTCGAGCGTGATCTCCTGGCCCGGCACGATCGTGATCCCCCACCGGAAACCGGGCGAGAACGCGACCTGCGCGTCGCCGCGCCGGAGGAGCGCGTCGAGGATCACCTCGTCGAACGTGCCGTTGAAGTTGCCGCGCCGGTAGAGCAGCGATTCCGAGACCGCCAGCCGCTCGCTCAGCTTCGCCTCGTGAGGGCGGCGGATCTCGTCGATCAGCTGCGCCATGTCCGGATCTTCCGGGACGTCCTGCGCGAGGACCGGGATCAGGCGGTAGCGGTAGCCACCGACGCGCCCGTGCTGGACGTCGAGGTCCAGCCGACTCAGGAACTTGCCGTGAGCGCCCGAGTTCACGACGAGCGTTCGGCCCACGAGCACCGGTTGTGGCAGCGCGTCGTGGGTGTGGCCGCCGAGGACGACGTCAAGTCCGTGGATCCGGGCCGCCAGCTTCAGGTCGACGGCGACGCCGTTGTGCGAGAGGAGCACGACCAGGTCGACCTTCTTGTCGTCCCGCAGCTCGTGGACGAGAATCTGGACGCCGTCTTCCCGAATGCCGAAGGTGAGGTCGGGCACGAAGCGCCGGGGGTGGGAGACCGGGGTATAGGGAAACGCCTGGCCGATGACGCCGACACGAACACCGCCCACGTCCCGGATCGTGTAGGGATGGAAGACGTGGTCCCCCCACCCGGCCACGGTCACGTTGTGGGCGACGAAGTCGCCGGCGAAGAGCCCCCGGCGCTCACGATCGCCGAACAGCTCCTTGACACGCTCGAGGCCGTAGACGAACTCCCAGTGAGGCGTGAAGACGTCCACGCCGAGCTGGTTCGACACCCGCACCATGTCTTCGCCCCGACTCCAGAGCGTGGTTGCCGAGCCCTGGAGCGTGTCGCCCCCGTCGAGAAGCAGCGTGCGCCCGCTCCGTTCGGCCCGGATCTGCTTGACGAGCGTCGCGAGGTGGGCATAGCCGCCCATCCGGCCGTATCGCGCGGCCAGTGCAGGAAAGTCGAGGTACGTGTACGCATAGGCCTCGACGGAGCCGGGGGCGACGTGGTACGCGCGGAGGAGCTCGGCGCCGGTGAGGAATGGCGGTCGGCCGCGCTCGGCGCCGACCCCGAGAACCGTGTCGGGCTCGCGATAGAACACCGGGCGGAGCGTCGCGTGAGCATCCGTGATGTGCAGCAACGTGACGTTGCCGAGAGGCTCGAATGCGAGCAGGCGCGCGGGACCGTCGGCCGCCTCCAGCCGCCGTGGCGACAGCCCGGCGCCGGCGGCGACCGCGAGGAGCTTGACGAGGTCGCGCCGGCTGACCTGCATGCCTAGTGGCGCATGCCAGGCACGCTGAGCGGTTTGCCGTTGTCGAAGGTCGTCAGATAGAGCTCCAGCTCGGCGTACTCGATCGAGTCCGAGGCGAGCATGTTCATCCCGAGCGGCGTCATACACCACTGAAATCGTTTGCGCATGCCCCACACGTCGGCCTCGACCGTGCGCCAGAGGGGAAAGTGCTTGGTCAGGCCCGCGGTGACGTCGCCGAGGAGGCGGCCGCCCAGGAACTTGTTGGCGCCCTTCTCGGGCGTGTGGCAGTCGGCGCACGCGTGGTTGCGCTCGCCCACGCGCTTGTAAAAGGTCGCTTTGCCTCGCGCGAGAGCCGCCCGCGCCTCGATGCTCGACGTGTCGACGTTCACCGGCAGACCATTCGACGCTCGCTTGACGAGCATCGTCAGACGGAGATTGTCGGTCGACTCGGCCGGCAGCGGGCGGCCGGTCGTCTCGGGCGCGTGGACCGCGAGGAAGTCCTCGACGCTCATCACCCGCCGGTACGCCTTGACGAACTTCGGATACCGCGTCGCAACGCCCCGCATCGCGCGCGCGACGCCGCCTGCGTGGCAGTCGGCGCACGCCTTCGCCATCGGCCCCCGGGCCGTCCACAGTGTCTCGGCGCCGTCGGTCAGGAGCACCGCGGGGTTGTTCGTCGGATCGAGATTGTCGCCGAACCCCACCGGCCTTCGGCGCGTGAATGGATTGCGGTCGGGATCCTTCTCCGGCGGCACCGGCCCCTTGAGCGTCTGGAGATAGGCGACCAGATGGACGATCTCCTCCGAGCTCAAGCCGCCGATCGTCCCCCACGGCGGCATCGACGTGTTCGGAAAGACGACGCGCGGATCCCAGATCAGCTGATAGAAATACTGGTCAGGCAGCTTGCGGTCGCCGATGATTGACTGGTCGGGCCCGACACTCCCGGCAGGCCACACGTCATCCCCCGGAATCAGGTGGCACCCGGTACAGGGGCCTTTGGCCCGATTGAGAAAGAGCGCGCGCCCCTTCTGCGGATCGCCCGTCACCCCCGCGGGCATCGTCACCCGCTGGATCGGCGGCTCGGCGCGCGGGTCATCGTAGGCGTACGTTCTGAAGTTGAAGTCGCGCGTCGTCCAGCCCCGGTACCGGACCGCGGCGCGCTTGCCGTCGGGCAGCACCTGGAAGTCGCCGCGCGCTTCGGGAATGGCGCGCGAGGTCCACTTCTGGAGGCCGGTGTAGTCGGGCACGTCCGCAGCCGGCCCGGCGCAGCCGGCGATCAGCGCGACGAGCGCGGCCCATCGCGACAGCGGCCGCGCCGACGCGCGCCCCATGGAGGGCGCGCTCACGAGAACTTGATGTCGGCCGTGCCCTCGTACCGGCCGCCGGTGGTGTCGAGGAACTGGACCTTGAGCTGGCCCGGGTCGGTCGCCTTGAAGGTGAAGGAGAAGAACGGGTTCTCGGCCACGCTCTGCGTCGTGTCGAAGGTCGCGACGGTCTTGCCGAGGTAGGTCACGATCACCTTGTTGATGTAGTTGTAGTTCTTCTGGACGATCTTGCCCTGCGCGTCGCGCTCGATCCGCTCCATCGGGTGGATCACGAGCGAGCGCACCTGGACGACGTCACCGGGCTTGATGCTCGTCGGAACGCGGAGCCGGACCTTCCCGATGTCTGCCATGGCTAGCCTCCGCAGCCGCCGATCGTGACCTTCACGTCACGCTTCACCTGCAGCAGCGTACCGTCGCTCTGCTCCACGATCGCGCGCACGTCGCCCGATTCGCCGAGTCGGATGTTCGCGCCCATGAACGCGCGACCCGCCTCGGGGGCGAGCGTCACCCGCGTGACGACGGGAATGCGGTTCTTGTCGGCGACGACGTAGATGTGCTTCACGTAACTCGTGGGCGTCATCGGCGAGTCGACGTTGACGGAGACCGGGACTACCGCGCCGTTCTCCGCGATGAGCGGGAGGTCGAGCTTGATGACAGCGGCGCCGTCCTTGATGGGCTTGCCCCCGAAGAGTCGCTTCATCGCGTCCTCGACGCTCTCGTTCTGGCCGAGCGCCTGGGCCTGCGCCGTCTTTGGCGCTCCGACGACAAGACCGCCCGCGGCGGCGGCGACACCCAGAGCGCCCAACGTCTCCAGCACCGCACGCCGGCTCATCAGATAACCGTCCGTCATGCGCTCATCCTCCTTATGCTGATCATCCTTGGCAGACACTATGCGCCCGATGCCGGCCCTTAGCCAACTCCTCGGTACTCGGTAACAACGAGACCACCCAGTGATCCTCCTCCGGCCTGGTCGGCGTCGACCAGCAGGGGCGGGGAACCGGCATCCGCGCGCCCGAAGCTCTTATAGCTTTTCCACGACCTGACGGTACGCATTGAGAAAGAAGACCGCCTCGGCCGCCCGGGTCACGGCCGTCGCGTCCGCGTCCTCGACCAGGAGACTGCGCGCGACGCCACCGAGGGCGGCCAGGACCCGCGTGGCGACTGCCAAATCGTCCGTACGTCCGGTGAGGCGGTGGGCCTGGATCAAAGCCTCGGCCATGATCCCGTTGGCGCCCAGTGAGAGCGGCGTCGTCTTGTCGTCCACGAACGCGCCGTGCGCGGTGTCGAAGAGCTCGTCCCTCGCATACCCGAGCACCCGCTCCGCGGCACGGCGGTAGATGTCCAGACGTGAAACGCGATACCCCTCCAGGAAAGCGAGCGCGGCCCAGCCGTTGGCCGTGAGCTGTCCACGCAGCTGTCCGCGTCCCGTCTTGACGTCGAAGAAGTGGAACATCCCCTTGTCGCTGACGAGATTCCGGCGCATGAACTCCAGAGTGCTGAGGCCGATGTCGACGAGGTCTTTCCGTCCGGAGGACTGACCCACTGCGAGGAAGACCAGCGCGGCCTGGGCGTTCCACTCGGCAACCTTGTCTCGGTTGACGGGCGGCCGCCGGGCCGCCCGCCGCTCCTCAAGCGCGAGGCGGTAGTAGGCGGGGTCGGCCGTCTGACTGCCGTAGAAGCCCCCGGCCCTCGCGTCATGAAGCGTTCGCAGCAGATAGGCGATGGTCGCCTCCGCGGCCTGTTGGTACCGCGGAGTGCGTGTCACGCGGTACGCCTCGACCAACACCAGCACGAGCGAGGCGTTGACGTCCAGTAGCTTCTCGTAGTGGGGCTGGCGCCACTCGCGCCCTTCCGCATATCGGAAAAAGCCGCCCTCCACGGGGTCGTAGATTCCCGATAGGATCCCGTCGAGGCTTTTGTCGACCGCCACGAGGTACCGGTGATCTCGGCTGGCGTCATACTGGCCCACCAGATACCCGAGGAGGCGCGCGTGGGGGTATTTGTCCCCGCTCCCGAAGCCGCCGTACGTTGTGTCCAGGTGATCGTTGACAAAGTTCAGCATCCCCTCGCGGAGCCGTCGATACGTCTCGGGGGTGACCGGCACAGGGCTTGAGGGGATGACCGGTCCAGCGGGGGGCGTGCGTGGTTGGGCCGTCGCAACAGATGTCCGGACATCGCTCGCCACGTGCTTCAGGACGCCCAGGAAATCCTCGCTCTTGAGCGCACCGGCAAATGATTGCCGGACGCGACCGTCGGGATCGAAGAGCACGATCATGGGCAACCCACGGACGTACTTGCGCACGAGGTCCACACGCCGGTCATGGTCCACGAAGATGCTGACGTAGTGCCGGTTCAGATACTTCGAAACCTCGTCGTTTTTGAGCGTGTTCTGGTCGAAGTACTTGCACCAGTAACACCACACCGCGCTGATCAGCAGAAAGACGGGCTTCCCTTCTCGCCGCGCAATCTCGAACGTCGCGGGCGAAAGGTCGAGAAACCGCACACTCGAGTTGTGATGAGCGTAAGCCCACACGGTCGGGGCCGGCACGAGCACGATGACCCAGATGGCCGCCAACAACCACCTTGACAATCTCCCGAGGTCGACACAGAGTCTCTTCACTCCCGGGCTCTCGGGAGAGAATATGCTGCACAACCGGGCTCTCCGACAACCGTTCTCGCCGGCTCGGAGATCAGAGAGAAGCGTGAGCCTGGGAACCGCGTTGTTGATCCTCATGCTTGTCTTCGGACTCGTCGCAGCACCGTCCATGGCTCATGCGCAGAGAATCTCGGGCGTCCCGCGAATCGGCTACCTCGTCCTTCCACCTCTCGTCGACCCTCCGTCTGCCGAACGCAAGGCCTTCCTGGACGGTCTCCGCGAACTCGGCTACGTCGCGGGCCAGAACATTGTCATCGAGTACCGCTCGGCGGCCTGGAATCGGGAGCTGTTGCCCGACCTCGCCGCCGAACTGGTCGAGCTCAAGGTTGACGTCATCGTGGCCATACCGGGTGCGGTTGAAGCCGCCAGAGACGCGACGAAGACCATTCCCATCGTCGTCGCGGCTATCACCGATCCGGTCGAGGGCAGGCTCGTCGCGAGCCTCTCGCGTCCGGGCGGAAATATCACAGGGCCCGGGGGCGCCTCGTCGGAGCTGAGTGGGAAGCAGCTGGAGTTGCTCAAGGAGGCCATTCCCAAGCTTTCCCGAGTCGCCGTGCTCTGGAATCCAGCGAATGAGGGCGCGCCGCTGCAATGGAAGGGAACGCAAGCGGCGGCGCGGCTGCTCGGAGTGACACTTCAGCCGCTCGAGGTGAAGGATCCCAACGATTTTCCTCGAGCTTTGTCGGTGATGACACGCAGCCGCCCCGATGCGCTCCTCACCTTTATCAGTCCCCTCACCACCGCGTACCGCCCGATCATCGTGGAGTTCGCGACCAAGCAGCGGCTGCCGACCATGTTCGGGGTCAAGGCCGATGTCGAAGCCGGCGGGCTCATGTCCTATTCGGCGAATCTTCTGGAAGTGTTCCGGCGCGTGGCTTACTACGTCGACAGGATCTTGAAGGGCGCGAAGGCCGGCGACCTCCCCATCGAACAACCGACTCGTTTCGAGCTCGTCATCAACCGCAAGACGGCGAAGGCACTGGGATTGACGATTCCCCAAACGCTGCTGCTGCAGGCGGATCGGGTGATCGAGTAGCGCAGAAGATGCGGAAGCGCTTGGCCGATCGCCGCTGGCTCCTCCTCGTGTTCCCTCTGCTCGTGTCGGTGGGGCTCGGCGCAGCGGTCAACACCTCGCGCGTCACCGCGCGGGCCATCGAGTATCCGGGCAGCGAAGACGAGATGCCCGGACATCTCTATACGCCCGACGGTCCGGCCCGGCTTGCCGGCGTGCTCGTCCTCCACACGATCGTCGGCCCGGGTCCGAACCTTGAAGCGTTCGCGAGGCGCCTCGCCGGCGAAGGCTATGTCACCCTTACGCCCGACCTTTTCGCCCTCCACGACTTCGGCCCGGACGGCCGCACCGATCATCCGCTGATCCTCAAGAACCTCGACGGCGCGCTCGACTACATCGCGTCGCATCCCCGGGTGGATCCTGCGCGGCTCGGCGTCGTCGGCTTCTCCTTCGGTGGACGCCTCGCCGTTATCCTCGCCGCGACGCGCCCCGAGAGGATCCGCGCCGCGGTCTCGTACTACGCGGTGACGTCCCACCCCGACCTTGGTGGCGCGCTCTCCGGCCGGGCCGCCCGGGCCGAACCGTTGCCGGCACGCATCCGGACGATTCGCGCGCCCCTCCTCATTCACCACGGTGAAGCCGACGCCAACGTGCCCGTACAACAGGCGCGTCTGCTCCATCGCGCCATGGTGGCCGCCGGCAAATCGAGCAGCCTCTACACGTACGCGGGCGCCGATCACCTGTTCAACTTTTCGATCGGCTCCGACGTCCGCTTCGACCCCGCGGCGGCCGAGTTGTCCTGGGACCGCACGCTGAATTTCCTCAACCGACACCTGTCACCGGGGCCGTGAACGTGTTGCAAACGGCCACGGGCCGGCTCGCGCCGACCTCGGGCCGGCGTACGCCGAGCAGCGCCGCGTGATAACCGCCTCGCGAGATCCCAACCACACCGATCCGCCCGGCACGAACGCCGGGAGCCGATGTCAGATAGTCGATCCCTCGCTCGACGTCCTGCTCGGTCGCCGGATCGTGGGCAAGCGGATTCTCAGGGATGAAGCCTCCGGTGTGGCAGTCAGGCGCCAGCACGACGAACCCGCGCTCCGCCAGGCGTAGCGCCTCGGTTCGGAGCCGATTGTGCCACCCGCTGCGCCCATGGATAAAGAGGACGCCCGGATGCGGTCCTCCGGCCCGCGGCACGGCGAGGATCGCGTGGACCTCGATGGCCTCGCTCGTGTACTCGACTGATCGGACTGTGAGCGAGGCCGCGGGCTGGGCGACCACGGGCGCCGCGCTGGGTAGCAACGCGAGCGTCACGCTGAAGGACATCGGGGCGAGTCGCCTCGTCACGTGTCGTCCATGCGGTACGCCGACGCGTCGGGCTTGAACGCGCGCGGGAGCCAGAGCGGCCGGCGGAGGTTGTCCGGGCCGGGCGCCGGACGGGCGAGCGCGAGCCATTCCCGATAGACCTCGAACGACCTGTTCGTGTCCACGAACACGTCACCGTAGCGATCGTCGGGGCCGGGCCGTGACACCGTTACCTTCTGATGCCAGCAGTGCTGGCCGCTGACCGGGTCGGGCTGGACCGGGAACGTGAGGTTCTGGTGGACGCCGGCGTCTTCCCACCAGATGCGTTTCGAGTCCGGGTCGTCGCTGGCGAACGGCCGTGGCCCGTGGACCTGGCGCATCCGCCACTGCCCGGGCTCGAGGCGTTTGAGGTCGACGAGCGCGGTGGACCACCGCTCGCCACCTGCGTCTTCATGGAGGCGCCAGCGTCCGAGGTGGTGGGAGCACGCGATCACGCCTGGACGAACGGCCTCGGTGACCCACACCTTGTCGACGAAGTGGCCGATCCGCGTCGAGACCTTGAGCAGGTCCCCGGTGACGACCCCGGACCGGGCGGCATCCTCGGGGTGGAGCCAGAGGGGATTGGTGTGGGAGATTTCGTAGAGCCACTTGGAGTTGCCCGAGCGCGTGTGGATGAGCGTCGGCAACCTGAACGTGGGCAGCAGCATCATCTCGCCCTTCGCGCGGTCGAGCGTCGACCAGTGGACATGGCTCCGGATGTAGTTGGGCACGGCCTGCTCGGGCCATTTCCACGCCTTCAGAGTTCCGGAGAAGAACTCGAGCTTTCGCGACGGCGTCGGAAAGCCGAGGTGACGCCGGCCCTCGATCTCGACTCCGATGGCCTGACCGCCTTTGTGCACCACCTTTGTCACCGGATCCACCGTCGCGCCGTCCAGCATCTCCTCGATGCGGAGCTTCTCACCCGGCCGATACGGCGACTCGAAATACTTCCGGATCCCGAGCCCACCGTCCGGATCGATCCGCCACGACAGCTCGATCCAGAACTCGTCCTCCTCCCAGACCTGCCCGAGCCCCGCCGCTTCGTGAGCCTGCCAGGTGAGGTCGTACCGCTCGCCCGTCTTCTCGAGGGCGACGCGGAGCACGGGCTGTCGGAAGCCGATCCACCGCGCCGCGTGGGTCTCCTGCGACATGAGGTCGTGGCGCTCGGAGGCGTGCCCCATCGGCAAGACGTAATCGGCGAACCACGCCGTTTCACTCCATATCGGCGTCAGACACGCATGCTGCTCGATCTTGGCCTCATCGGTCAGCATCTCGATCCACGACATCCCGTCCGGGTTCGTCCACACGGGGTTGTAGACGCGCGTGAAATACATCGCGAGCTTCCCGCGGCCCTCCTTCAAGAAATGTGGCAGCAAGAAGCTCATCTCGAAGAATGCGAGCGGGTACTCGCGGGGCATCAGGAGCTCGCTCCAGATCTTCCCCGGCGGCGGCATCATCGGCGGCGCCGGGACCGCCTTGTTCCAGGCGTTGGGCGCCGTGCCGCCCTCCGTCCCCACCGCGCCCATGAGCACCACGATCAGCTCGAGCGCGCGGGCCACCTGCCAGCCGCCGAGGTTGCCGGCCGCCGTGTTGCGCCACACGTGGGTCGCCAGAGCCGAGCCGGCCCGACCGATCGCCCGGGCCACCTCCACGATCGTCGCGGCCGCAACTCCACTCTCGGCCTCGGCGAACTCGGGGGTGAAGCTCGCGTATAGCTCGTCGATCGCGCGCTCGAACGACTCGAACGTGACCGGCAGCTCGGGGCGCTCCGCGCGCAGGTACTCGTCCCAGTTCACCCACCGCCGCACGAACTCGCGGTCGTAGAGCTTCTCGCGCACGAGGACGCGGGCCATCGCGAGCAGCACGGCCGACTCCGAGCCGGGCCAGGGCGCCAGCCACCAGTCGGCCATCGATGCCGTGTTGGACAGGCGCGAGTCGACCACCGCGACCTTCGCGCCGCGCGCCTTCGCTTCCATGATCCGCTGGGCATGCGGGTTGAAGTAGTGGCCGCTCTCGAGGTGCGAGGAGAGCAGGAGGATGAACCGCGCGTTCGCGTGATCCGGCGAGGGGCGGTCCATGCCGTGCCAGAAGGCGTAGCCCGCGCGCGCACTCGCCGAGCAGACGTTCGTGTGGCTGTTGTGGCCGTCGATCCCCCAGGCGTGGAAGACGCGCTGGAGGTAGACGAGCTCGTGACCCGGCCGGCCGAGGTGATACATCACTTCCTTCTGCCGTCCTTCCACGAGCGCCTTGCGGATCCGCGCGCCGATGTCGTCGAGCGCCTGGTCCCAGGTGATGCGCTCCCACTGGCCGCCTCCGCGCGGGCCGACCCGACGCAGCGGGTAGAGGATCCGCTCCGGGTCGTTCACCTGGTTGAGCGTCGCCGGGCCCTTGGCGCAGTTGCGGCCGCGGCTCCCGGGGTGGGCCGGATTGCCCTCGAACTTCTGGATCTTGAGCGTCGCCCGGTCGACGTAGGCGAGGAGGCCACAGGCCGCCTCGCAGTTGAAGCAGATCGTCGGGATCAGCGAGTACCGGCGCTTGACCTTCCTCGGCCAGGCGACGGGATCGTACTCCTCCCAGTCTTCCCAGCGCTCGACGGGCGGATAGCTCATGAGGCCGCCCTGCGGCGCGGCGAGCTCCCGAGCGACCGGATGAAGCGGCTCTGTACGCTCGGTCACGACAACGGTACGGCTTGCCCGGCCTTCACCCACAGATCCTCCCACAGCCATAGGCCGGCCAGAGCGACAAGGGCGCCGAGAGCGCCCAGGGAAGTCGCTCTCCATGCGGCACCGGCGAGCAGCAACGCGAGGGGAAGGAAGACGCCGCCGAGCACCACACCGCCCCAGAAGCGAGCCCGATACGCTCCACGCCAGATCAGACGCGCGGCGAGGGCCGCGTCGTGAACGGCGTGGCGGTTGAATACCTCTAGTCCCAGCAGGAAGCCGTGCGCGATCAGAGCAAGGAACAGCAACGGCCACAGCGCCGTGCCGGCGATGCCCTGCCGAGGCCAGGTCGCGCCCATGACCGACAGCGCCGCGGCGCCCGCCGCCACCGCGGCGACGATCAGGTGGGGCAGCACGAGCGGGCTCTGCCAGAAGTCGCGCCCCTCTGCCTGTCCGAACAGGAACGCGCTATACCCGGCCGTCGCGAGTGCCAGCAGCACGGCCGGGACGACGACCGCGCTCTGCAGCTCCGCGCGACCGGTCAATCCGGCCACGAGCCACGTGACGCCGACGCCGCCGAACGCCATGAGGATCCACGCGCCCCACACGAGCCACGATCGCCAGTTCGGCTTGAAGAGAATGAACGCGAAGCGGTCGGGGCGCTTGAGATCGGAGACGAGGAGCGCCGTCGTGATGACGAGGAAGAAAAGGCTGATGACAGGCGCGCCCACGCCGAAGAGACCCCCCTCTCCCGGCCGGAGCGCTCCGACGAGCAGCGCCCCGGCGGCGATGGACTTCGTCCACAGGTACGTGGCGACCTTCCAGCCCCACGGCCGCACCTGGTGGGGGGCGTCGTAGACGGGTCGACCCAGGGCGCCGGCGCCGCCTGGGTTCTGGACGGCGGCGACCATCCTGACGAGATCGACCTCTTCCCGGGGCCGCTCTGCCCAGAGGTAACCGGTCGCCGGAACCTGGAGCTCGGGGGTCAGCGCGGCGGCATCTGCGCCGAGGTAGAAGACCTTCGGCCGCGTCCCCTGCTCTGCCTTCCGCACCTGGACCGCCTCGCGGGCGACGATCGTGGCGATTGGAGAGGTGGGGTCGTCCAGGTCACCCGCGATGATCGCCTGCTCGGGACAGACGATGACACAGGCGGGTTCGAGCCCGACCTCGACCCGGTGCGCGCAGTAGTTACACTTCGCCGCGGTCCCCGTGTCCGGATCGATGTAAAGCGCATCGTAGGGGCACGCTTGCATGCATGACTTGCACCCGATGCACCGTTCGCCGTCGAAGTCCACGATGCCGTCGGGACGCCGGTAGAGCGCGATGGTCGGGCAGATGGTGACGCACGGGGCCGCGTCGCAGTGGTTACATCGCAAGACAGAGAAGTAGCGGCGCGTGTGCGGGAAGGTCCCGCGCTCGATGTACTTCACCCACGTCCGGAAGGCCCCGAGCGGGACCCGGTTTTCCTCCTTGCACGCCACGGTGCACGCGTGACAGCCGATGCAGCGGCGCTGATCGATCACGAAGCCGTAGCGCACGTGGCCTCCGAGGCTCTCAGTGACTCAGCAGATCCGCCCATACTCTGATCGCGGTCAGCGCGACGAATATGAACAACGCGACGCGGAGCCAGAGAGGCGGCAGCCGGTGGCTCACGACGGCGCCGAGCTGGGCACCGGGAATCGCGCCCGCAACGACCGCGAGCGTGGGGGCGAGCGGGATCTGCCCGGTCAGGAGCTTGCCGGCGAAGCCGGCGATCGCCGCCAGCGCCGTGATCGCGAGCGAGCTCCCGATCGTCACACGGATCGGAATGTCGACGACGACGAGGAGCAACGGCACGAGGAGGAATCCGCCGCCGGCGCCGACCAGACCCGCGGCGAGACCGACGCCGCCCGCGACCGCGCCGACGCGCACGCGGTTGAACGCCAGCGGCGCCTCGTCCCTGCGGGCGGCGTCGCGCCCGGTGCCCACGAAGACGAGCGCGGCCGCCACCGTGACCATGACCGCGAAGACGAGGAGGAGTCCACGCTCGCTCACGTATTTCGACGCCAACGCGCCAACGAGGGATCCGCTGGCCATCGAGGCGCCACCGGCCCAGACGAGATCGGCGTTCACGGCACCGTGACGGCCGTGGGCGAGCATCCCGGCCGACGCGGCGACGAGCACCTCCGCCATCGCCACGCCGGCCACGGCCTTGACGTCGAGCTGGCCGACCGCAAGGAGCGGCGGGACGTAGAGGAGCAGCGGGATCATCACGAAGGCGCCGCCCGCCCCCAGCAGCCCCGCCACGAACGCGCCGGCGAACCCCAGCCCCAGCAGCGTGACGCCGAACGCGA
>QHSV01000391.1 GCA_003221655.1 Candidatus Rokuibacteriota bacterium | reverse complement strand
GCGCGCCCCTCGGCGAGAAGATGGTGCTCGTCGGTCGCGTGCTCGACGAGGGCGGCCGGCCGGTGCGACGGTCGCTCGTCGAGGTGTGGCAGGCCAACGCCTCGGGCAAATATCCGCACCCCGTGGACGACCACGAGGCGCCGCTCGATCCCAACTTTCTCGGCAAGGGCCAGGTGCTCACGGACGACGAAGGTCGCTACCGGATCGTGACGGTCAAGCCCGGCGCCTACCCGTGGCAGAACCATGCGTTCGGATGGCGCCCGGCGCACATCCACTTCTCGCTCTTCGGGAACGCCTACGCCCAGCGGCTCATCACGCAGATGTTCTTCCCTGGCGATCCCCTGCTGGCGATCGATCCGATCTTCCAGAGCGTCCCCGAGGCCGGGCGGCGGTTCTTGATCGCCGATCTCGACCTCGAGCACGGCGTCGAGGGCATCGCGCTCGGGTACCGGTTCGACATGGTGCTGCGCGGGCCACGCGCCACGCCGATTGGTGTCTGACCATGGCGCACCCCACGCCCTCGCAGACGGTCGGCCCGTTCTTCGCGCGCGAGTTGCTCTGGAGCGACGGCGGCAAGGTTCTGTTCCCTGGTCACGGCGATCGCATCACGCTGACGGGACGCGTGTTCGACGGCGCCGGCGCTCCCATCTTCGATGCCCTCGTCGAGACCTGGCAGGCGGACGCGTCCGGCACGATCCCCTCGGGTGGCGAGGGCGCTCGGCCGTACGGCTACGGTCGCGTCTCGACCGACGCTGACGGGCGCTATGCGATCGAGACGGTCATGCCCGGCTCGTTCAGGGACCCGGGCGGCGAGACGTACGCGCCCCAGATCAGCGTCACGATCTTCGCGCGCGGTCTTTTGAAAGCCGTTCAGACCCGCGTGTTCCTGGCCCCGCTAGAAGCGGTCAAGGACGATCCCCTGGCGCGCGCCATCGGCGATCCCGAGAGGCTCCGCACGCTGATCGCGGCTCGCGATCCCGGTGCTCCGAACGTCTATCGCTGGGACGTTCGGCTGCGGGGAGCCGGCGAAGCGGTCTTCATCGAGTTCTAGCGCGCGGGCGCCGATGGCCGAGAACATCGTCGGCCGCAGCTTCGCGCGCGACGTGTTCGCGCAGGCGTTTTCCGCCCAGGCGTTCGTGCGGGCGATGCTCGACTTCGAGCGCGCGCTGGCGAGCGCGCAAGGCGATGTTGGCGTCATTCCCCAGGACGCGGCGCGTGTCATCGCCAAGGCCTGTGCCGACCTGAACCTACAGCCCGAGGCGCTGGCCAGCGAGGGCAAGCGCTCGGGCTCGCTGGCGGTCCCGCTGGTCAAGGCGCTCACCGAGCACGTCGCTCGCGCGGACGCGCGCGCTGCGGCCTTCGTGCACTACGGCTCGACGAGCCAGGACGTCCTCGATACCGCGCTGGTCCTATGCCTGAAGCCGTGCCTCACCGACGCCGACCGCGTCCTC
>QHSV01000390.1 GCA_003221655.1 Candidatus Rokuibacteriota bacterium | reverse complement strand
CGTACTCCGGCCGAGCGCCGCGCCGCAAGGCCGCTGGCGCTGTGTCCTGGCGTCCGTGCTATAGTCGCGCAACTTATCGGCGGGAGGTGACGCGACTTGGCCTACAAGGACCTCCGCGACTATCTGGCCGCTCTGGAAATCCGAGGCAAACTCCACCATGTGAAAAAGGAAGTTGATCCGGACTGGGAGGTTGCCGCCGTTATCCGCCGCATTTTCCAGCGAATTCCACCGGCACGTCGCCCGGCGGTGATGTTCGAACATATCAAGGGCCATCGAATGCCACTGGTGGCCGGCATCCTCGGCGCCTCGCCGGAAGTGTACGCGCTGGCCCTTGAGACCACAGTGGACCAGATCGCCGACAAGTGGGCTCACGCGCAGACCCACCCGATCCCTCCGGTTCGGGTGGGCACGGGCCCCGTGAAGGACGTGATCCTGACCGGCGACCGGATCGATGCGACGGCGCTTCCCCTGTGCCGGTGGACCCGCGACCAGGACCCGGCGCCCTACGTCACCGGTCCGTGTGTGATCTCCAACGATCCGGAGACGGGGGAGCGCAACATGGGCACCTACCGTCTCATGCTCAAGGGGCCGCGGCGGTTCGGCCTGTTCCTGAGCACGACCTGGCGCGACATGTACGCCCACATCATGAAGAACGAGCAGCAGGGGAAACCCACCCCGTGTGCCGTGGTGATCGGCTGCGACCCGCCCGTTCCGCTGACCTCGGTCGCACGGATTCGGGGGGACGAGCTCGGTGTGGCGGGCGCGCTCCGCGGCGCGCCGCTGGAGGTCGTGCGCTGCGAGACGAACGACCTGGAAGTTCCGGCCCACGCCGAGATCGTGATCGAAGGGTACGTGCCAGCCGGCGTTCGGGAGCACGAGGGGCCGTTCGGTGAATACACCGGTTATATGGGGTCGTCGGGCCCGAGCTTCGTGATCGAGGTTACCGCCATCACGCACAGGACCAACCCCATCTACCAGGCCTTCTTCAGTCAGATGCCACCGAGCGAGTCGAGCTGTATCCGCGGTACCGGGCGCGACGTCGCGCTGCTCAAGCATCTCAAGCGCGATCTCCGGCTCCCTGTGCGCGACGTGCATCTTCTCGAGGCCGGAGGCGGCGCGGCGTTCCTGGCCATCTCCCTCCGGCGCGAGCATCCGGCCCTGCCCCAGCGGGCCATGTGGGCCGCCTGGGCCTTCGATCCCTCGTTTTCGAAATGGGTGGTCGTCGTCGACGAGGACATCGACGTCCGCGACTACTTCCAGGTCCTGTGGGCCATGTCCTGGCACGTTCAGCCCGAGCGCGATCTCTACGTCAACCGCGGCACCGCGGGCGTGGCGCTGGATCCCTCGGTCGCCGAGGAGGACGTGAACCAGCTCGAGCGGAAGACGGTTCTCTCTTCCAAGGTGGGCGTCGACGCGACGCGAAAGCACACCTTCCCTGCCCGCTCGGTGCCCCCCCAGGAGGACCTGGACCGGGTGGACGCGCAGTGGGCCGACTACGGTCTAGAGTAGTGAGAGACGCCATGCCTTCTGGCACAAGGAGGAAGGCGATGAAGAGACGGCTCTGGATTGCGACGTTAATCGTGACCGCCCCGCTTTGGGTTGCGGTGGTAGCGCAGGGGCAAACGGCCAAGCCCGAAGGAACGTTGACGGTGGCAGTGGCCACCTTTGCCGGTGAGCGTTGGTTGCCTCAACTCTACCCCGGGGCTGAGGACGTGGTCCTGAAGCCCATGTTCGAAAACCTGCTGACCCGCGATCCCAAGACCGGCGAGCTGGCTCCCATGCTTGCGGAGCGCTGGCAGGTCTTGGACGGCGGTCGCACCTGGAGGTTCCATCTGCGCAAAGGGGTCCAGTTCCACCGGGGGGCCGGCGAAGTCACGGCGGAGGACGTCAAGTTCACCTTCACCGCCATTGCCAAGGAAGGGTCCGCCAATTCCCTGGCGCCGGAGTTTCGGCTGATCAAGAGCATGGAGATCGAGGACCGCCACACCATCACCGTGCGCTTCGACAAGCCGTCAGTGGTGTTCGGCAACAAGGTGACCCAGGGGCTGTTCGCGTCGGTGGCCTTCATACAGTCCAAGCGCCATATCGAGGGTGTGGGAGAAGAGGCGGCTGAGCGACAGCCCGTGGCAACAGGTCCCTTCAAGTTCGTCGAGCACGTCCGCGGCGACCGTATCGTCTACGAGGCCGTGGAGAACCACTGGCGGGCGACGCCCCACTGGAAGCGTCTGGTGTTCCTGAAGGTGCCCGAGCCCGCCACCCGCATGGCGATGCTTCGAGCCGGCACCGTCGACGTGATCGAGATCGGCGGCGAA
>QHSV01000149.1 GCA_003221655.1 Candidatus Rokuibacteriota bacterium | reverse complement strand
CGGTGACACGCGCCAGGGCTGGGCCGTGCTCGCGGCGATGACGGTCATCTTCGTCGCGCTCCTCGTCGTGTGCGTCGTAGCCGAGCAGAACGGCCATGTGTTCGTGAAGCAGGGCGTCGATCACACCGCTAGCGCGCTTCAGGCAGGCGGCAACATGGAAGGCAAGGAGGTGCGGTTCGGCATCGCGACCTCAGCCCTGTGGGCCTCTGCGACCACGTCGGCCTCGAATGGGTCGGTCAACGCCATGCACGACTCCTTCACCCCGATCGGCGGACTCGTGCCGATGTGGCTGATCCAGCTCGGCGAGGTCGTCTACGGCGGGGTCGGCTCCGGACTCTACGGGATGCTCATGTTCGCGATCATCGCCGTCTTCGTCGCCGGACTCATGGTGGGGCGCACCCCGGAGTACCTCGGCAAGAAGATCGAGTCGTACGAGATGAAGATGTCGTCGCTGGTCATCCTGATCACTCCCGCTCTGGTGCTCATCGGAACGTCGATCGGCGTCGTTACCGAAGCGGGCAAGGCCGGGATCGCGAACCCCGGCATGCACGGGTTCAGTGAGATCCTCTACGCCTTCTCCTCGGCCTCGAACAACAACGGGAGCGCGTTCGCGGGTTTGAGCGCGAACACGCCGTTCTACAACACGGCGCTCGGTCTCTGCATGCTGTTCGGGCGCTACTGGCTCGCCGTCCCCGTGCTGGCGATCGCCGGGGCGCTGGCGAGGAAGAAGATCGTTCCGGTGGGTGCGGGCACGCTGCCCACGCACACGCCGCTGTTCGTCGGCCTGCTGGTCGGCGTGGTGCTCCTGGTTGGCGCGCTGACGTTCGTCCCGGCCCTGGCACTCGGGCCGATCGTCGAGCATCTCACGCTGATCGCGGCGAAATGAGGTGATGAGGCCATGGCTGGCACTGCGAGAGCACGCTCGCTGTTCGACACGACGATCGTGAGCCAGGCGATCGTCGATTCCTTCCGCAAGCTGACGCCGCGCCGCCAGGTGCGGAACCCCGTCATGTTCGTCGTGTACGTCGGCTCCATCCTGACCACGCTCCTGTGGGCTCAGGCGGTCGTCGGGAAGGGCGAGGCGCCTGCCTGGTTCATCTTCTGGGTCTCGGTCTGGCTCTGGTTCACGGTGCTCTTCGCGAACTTCGCCGAGGCGATGGCCGAAGGTCGGGGCAAGGCCCAGGCGGCGTCGCTGAGGAAGGCGCGACGTGATCTTCAAGCCAAGCGACTGTCGCGGCCCGAGCGCAATGAGCGGTACGAGGCTGTTTCCGCCTCATCCCTGCGAAAGGGCCAGCTCGTGCTCGT
This sequence comes from Candidatus Rokuibacteriota bacterium, assembly GCA_003221655.1. Classification (GTDB taxonomy): domain Bacteria; phylum Methylomirabilota; class Methylomirabilia; order Rokubacteriales; family CSP1-6; genus AR31. Next base: position 24,211 of record QHSV01000149.1, on the reverse strand, counting down.
GGAGGCCGGGGATTTCATCCCGGCCGACGGGGCCGTCGTGGAGGGCGTCGCGTCGGTGAACGAGGCGGCGATCACCGGCGAGAGTGCGCCGGTGATCCGGGAGAGCGGCGGCGACCGCAGCTCGGTCACCGGGGGCACGCAGGTGCTGTCGGATTGGCTCATCGTCGAGGTCACCGCGGACCCGGGCGAGGCGTTCCTCGACCGCATGATCTCCCTGGTCGAGGGCGCCAAGCGGCAGAAGACGCCGAACGAGATCGCGCTCGACATCTTGCTCGCGGCCATGACCATCATCTTTCTCCTGGCCACGGCCACGCTGCTGCCGTTCTCGCTCTACAGCGTGGGCGCGGCGGGGCAGGGGACGCCGGTGACCGTGACGGTCCTGGTCGCCTTGCTCGTGTGCCTGATCCCGACGACGATCGGGGCGTTGCTCTCGGCGATCGGCATCGCCGGCATGGACCGCATGATCCAGAAGAACGTCATCGCCATGTCAGGTCGCGCCGTCGAGGCGGCCGGCGACGTCGACGTGCTCCTGCTCGACAAGACCGGCACGATCACGCTGGGGAACCGTCAGGCGACCGCCTTCTTTCCGGCCGAGGGCGTCGCCGAGGCGGCGCTGGCCGACGCCGCGCAGATCGCGTCGCTGGCCGACGAGACGCCGGAGGGGCGCAGCATCGTCGTGCTGGCCAAGGAAAAGTACCGTCTGCGCGAGCGGGACATCGAGAAGATGGGCGCGACCTTCGTCGCGTTCACCGCGCAGACGCGGATGAGCGGGGTCAACCTGAACGGACGCCAGATCCGAAAGGGCGCCGCTGACGCGATCGAGGCTCACGTGAAGCGGCTCGGCGGCACCGTCTCCGGCGGCGTCCGTGTTGTGGTCGACCGGGTCGCGAAAGAAGGCGCGACGCCGCTCGTGGTCGCCGACGGCGCCAGTGTGCTGGGGGTCATCCAGCTCAAGGACATCGTGAAGGGCGGCATCAAGGAGCGGTTCACCGAGCTTCGCCGCATGGGTATCAAGACCGTGATGATCACCGGCGACAATCCGCTCACGGCAGCGGCGATCGCCGCCGAGGCCGGGCTCGACGAGTTCCTCGCCGAGGCAACGCCCGAGGCCAAGCTCAAGCTCATCCGCGACACGCAGGCGCAGGGACGGCTGGTGGCGATGACGGGCGACGGCACCAACGACGCACCTGCCCTCGCCCAGGCCGACGTGGCCGTCGCCATGAACACCGGCACCCAGGCGGCGAAGGAGGCCGGCAACATGATCGACCTCGACTCGAATCCTACGAAGCTGCTCGAGGTCGTCGAGACCGGCAAGCAGATGCTGATGACCCGGGGCGCGCTCACGACGTTCAGCATCGCGAACGACGTCGCCAAGTACTTCGCGATCATCCCCGCGGCCTTCGCCACGACCTATCCGGCGCTCGACGCGCTCAACATCATGCGGCTGGCGACGCCGCAGAGCGCGATCCTGTCCGCCGTCATCTTCAACGCGCTCATCATCATCGCCTTGATCCCGCTGGCGCTGAAGGGCGTCCGCTACCGGGCGATCGGCGCCGCCGCCGTCCTGCGCCGTCACGTCTGGATCTACGGCGTCGGCGGCATCATCATCCCGTTCCCTGGCATCAAGCTGGTCGACATGATTCTCGTGGCCCTCCATCTGGTGTAGAGGAGCTGACTCTATGCTGACTCACGTCCGCGCCGCGATCGTCTCGCTCGTCCTGTTCACCGTGGTCACCGGTGTCGTTTATCCAACGCTCGTGACGGTCATCGCTCAGCTCGTGTTCCCCAATCAAGCGAACGGCAGCCTGATCGTCAAGAATGGCAAGCCCGTGGGCTCGACGCTCATCGGCCAGCCCTTCGACGACCCGAAGTACTTCTGGGGTCGTCCCTCGGCGACCAGCTCGTTCGGCTACAACGCGGGCGCCTCGGGAGCCTCGAACCTGAGCCCGACGAACGCCGATTTGACCAAGGCCGTGCAAGGGCGTGTCGACGCCCTTCGGGCCGCCGACCCGGGCAACACGGCGCCGGTGCCGGTGGATCTCGTCACCGCGTCGGGCAGCGGGCTCGACCCCCATATCAGCCCGGCGGCGGCCCTCTACCAGGTGCATCGTGTGGCCATGGCGCGCAAGCTGGACGATGCCGTCGTGCAGCGCCTCGTCGCGCAGCACACGGAGGGCCGGCTGCTCGGCCTGTTGGGTGAGCCCCGCGTGAACGTCCTCGGCCTCAACCTGGCACTCGATTCGCGGTAGACCGCGACCGCTCGCAACTCGGCGTCGGGCGCCAGTCGGCCGCGGCGAGGCTGGGCACGCGGCGTACTCTGTGGTCATGAGCGATCAGGAGCGGCTGCTCGACTCGGCCAAGCGCCTGCTCGAGGGCGGCAAGGACGCCCGCGACGATCAGGCGTTCGAGACGGCCCACCCGTCTGACATTGCTGCGACCCTCCAGCGCCTGCCCCTCGACCAGCAGGTCGCGCTCTTCCGACGGCTCTCCCCTGAACGGGCCGGCGAGGTGCTCCCGGCGCTGGACGATACCACGCTGTTGGCGCTCGTCCGCGCCCTCGACGAAGTCGAGGTCTCGCGCATCCTCGACCAGATGCCGCCCGAGCATGCGGCCGACGTCGTGGAGGAGCTGCACCGGGACGAGGCCGCAAAGATCCTCGAGCTCATGGAGGAAGAGCACTCCGAGGACGTCCAGGAGATCCTCGAGTATCCCGAGCATTCGGCCGGCCGACTGATGTCGCCAGACTTCGTCGCCGTGCGCGAGGACGCGACCGTGGAGGAGGCGATCAAGCACATCCGTGACTCGATCGCCGTCGAGCGGGCCTTCGAGCTGTACGTCGTCGACGGTCATCGCCACCTGGTGGGCGTCGTTCCGCTGCACCGGCTGCTCATCGGCGATCCCGGTAGCCCGGTGTTCACGATTCGGGACGAGAACGTCGTCAGCGTGCCGACCGAGATGGATCAGGAGGAGGTCGCGCGGGTGGTGGCCAAGTACGACCTGGTGGCTGTTCCCGTGGTCGACGGCCACCGCCGGCTGGTCGGCACCATCACCGCCGACGACGTGGTCGACATCGTCGGCGAGGAGGCGACGGAGGACATCTTTCGCATGGCGGGCTCGGACGCCGCCGAGCTCGAGCGGCGTACGCCACAGCAGATCGCCCTCATGCGGCTGCCCTGGGTGATGGCCACGCTCGTCATCGAGCTCGGGGCCGGCGCGGTCATCCACTACTTCGATCAGACGCTCGGGAAAGTCATCCTCCTGGCGTCCTTCATGCCGGTGATCCAGGCGATCTCCGGCAACACGGGGCTGCAGTCCGTGACGATGGTGGTCCGCGGGCTCGCGACCGGCCAGGTGCATCTCAGCCGCTGGTGGGAGCCGCTCCGCCGGCAGGTCCAGACCTCGAGCATCCTGGGCGGCGTGTGCGCGCTGGTGGTCGGCTCGGTCGGCATGCTCTGGCACTCGCCGGCCTTCGGGCTCGTTGTGGCCCTCTCGATGTTCGCGTCGGTGAACCTCTCGGGCTTCGCGGGGACGATGATCCCCATGCTCTCCAAGCGCCTCGGGTTCGATCCGGCGATCACGGCGGGCCCCTTCGAGACGGCCCTGCAGGACGTGCTCGGCGTGACGATCTTCCTTTCGCTGGCCACCGCGCTCCTGAGCTGGCTCAGTTGAGCGGGGGCGCGGCAGCGAGGGGGCGAGTCGCTACCGCGCGACTTCTTCCAGCGTCGCCTCGACTGGCGTCGGCCTGTTCACCAACACGGCACGCGCCGGCTCCCCCCGGCGAGATGGGATCACCCGTATGGTCAGCCGCTCGCTGGCGCAATCGCACCATTCCAGGTGATCGAGGGCCGCGCGGTTGCGTCGCGTCCACTGAACCATCGCGCCGAAACCGCCGAGGACGAGCCCGCACCGGAGCGCGGTGAGCTCGGGGCCCGGCGAAACGAGCACCTCGACCACCGTCAGCGCGGCCAGCATGAGCCCGCCCAACGCGTACAGGCGGCCCCATCGTGGTCGAGGGGTCGTCCGCGACCATCCGGAACGTTCCGTCATGCCGCACATCGGGGTACCAGCCCCACCGTGGCACGTTCGGCCTCAAGCTCGCGTCAAGAAGAACGGTCCGCGCGTTAAAAATTCGTAAAAATCTCGCCGGGTCGGCGCCGGTGGTCGCGGACCGGCGTAGAGTCGGCTCGACGATATGCGACTCGCCCTCGTCAAGCGCCTTCTTGTTGGCGTGCCGATGCCGCTCGCGCAGGCCCGGCACGAGCGCCTGAGCAAGACGGTGGCGCTTGCGGTGTTCGCGTCCGACCCGCTGTCCTCGGTGGCATATGCGACCGAGGAAATCCTGCTGGTGCTCATGTTGGGCGGCACCGCCGCGCTCAGTTACTCGCTGCCCGTCGCCATGGGGATCGCCGCCCTGCTGGCGGTCGTGGTGATCTCGTACCGTCAGACTGTCGCGGCGTACCCACAGGGGGGCGGCGCCTATCTCGTCGCGAAGGACAACATCGGACAGTACCCGGCGCTCATCGCCGCCGCGGCGCTGCTGGTCGACTACGTGCTGACGGTGTCGGTCTCCGTGGTCGCCGGGATCGCGGCCCTGACGTCCGCGGTGCCCTGGCTCCACTCGTACCGGATCGTTCTGAGTGTCCTTGCCGTCGCCGGGATCGCCCTGGGAAACCTTCGCGGGGTGCGGGAATCCGGCCGGCTGTTCGCCGCGCCGACCTACTTCTTCGTGGCGAGTATCCTCGGCACGATCGCGTATGGCCTCGTCGGCGCGATCTTCGATTGGCTGCCCGAGGCCCCGTACGAGCCCCATCCGCCGGGTCTCGAAGGCCTCGGCCTGTTTCTGCTCTTGCGCAGCTACGCCGCCGGTTGCACCGCGCTGACGGGGGTCGAGGCGGTCTCCAACGGCGTCCAGGCGCTCAAGCCGCCCGAGGGGCGCAACGCCCAGACCGTCATGACGGCGCTCGGCATCATCTCGATTGTCATGTTCCTCGGAATCACGTATCTCGCGTACGACTTCGGGATCATCCCGGGTGGCGACGAGACCGTCGTGTCGAAGATCGCCCGCCGGGTCTGGGGTAGCGGCGTGCCGTATTACGCGGTCCAGGCCTCCACCCTCCTCATCCTCGTCCTCGCCGCCAACACCTCGTACGCCGATTTTCCGAGGCTCTCGTCGATCCTCGCGCGCGATCACTTCGTGCCCCGGCAATTCGCGAACCAGGGCGATCGGCTCGTCTTCTCCAACGGGATCCTGATCCTCAGCGGGTTCGCCATCCTCCTGATCGTGGTCTTCCAGGGCGACACGCACGCGCTCCTACCGCTCTACGCGATCGGCGTCTTCATCTCGTTCACCATCTCCCAGAGCGGCATGGTGCGGCGCTGGCTCCGGCTCCGCGAGAAGGGCTGGCGCTGGCGCGTCTGGATCAACGGAGTCGGCGCCGTCGTGACTGCCGTCGTGTTGCTGACGCTTGCGGTCACGAAGTTCGTCGAGGGCGCCTGGATCGTCGTCGTCGTCATCCCCTTCCTGGTCGTGACCTTCATCATCATGCACCGGCACTACGACGAGGTCGCCCGCGAGCTATCGCTCGAGGGCCTGGACGAGCCGCCCCGATTCCAGCACACGGTCCTGGTGCTGATCGGCGACGTCCACCGCGGGGTCGTCCGGGCGGTGCAGTACGCTCGGACGCTCGCCCCGACGGCCACGGTGCGCGCCGTCTACGTCGAAACGGACCCGGCACGCACGGCCCGTCTGGAGGAGAAGTGGGGCAAGTGGGGACTCGGCGTCCCCCTGGTCGTCCTGACGTCGCCCTACCGGTCGCTTCTACGCCCGCTGCTCGACTACCTCGACCAGATCCAATCGCGCGGCGACGAGCAGATGGTCACGATCGTGCTCCCGGAATTCCTGCCGCGGCACTGGTGGCAGCACATCCTGCACAACCAGACGGCCCTGCTCGTCAAGGGCGCCCTGCTCTTCCGGAAGAACACCGTCGTCGCCGACGTGCCGTATTTATTGAAGCACTGACGCGGACGAGGCTCCCCCGGTGCGCTACGTCCGCATGCCCTCGACGGCGAGCAGGTACTGGACGTGTGACTCCGCGCTGTCGCGGAGCCAGGCCAGGTAGTCGGCCTCGGCCGCGTCGCGCTCCCGCTCGCTGATCGCGCCGTCGGCGACCATCTGGTAGCCGCGCGTGGCGGCGACCGTGGCCCAGATCCCGGCGCGTATCTCGAAGTCGGAGTCGGCGCGGCGCATGATCTCGTGCTGGTCGGTCGCCAGGATGTCGCCGAGACCGACTCCCGCGAAGAGGTCACGGAGGTGGTCCGCGATCGCGTTGTCCATGCCCGCGGCCTTACGCCACTGAAGGAACGCCGCGTAGAAGCGGCGCATACTCACCGGCGGTTCCGGCGTCCACGCGGCCTTCTCATGGTTGTAGTCGAGTACGACGACGCGCCCGCGGCGTCTCGCCGCCGCCGACATCGCGCGCAGGGCAGCGGCAGGGTCGGCGAGCCACTGGAGCACGCGCGCCGCGGTGACGATGTCGAACGCGCCGCCGGACGGCAGCGTGTGGACATCGGCGACCTCGAACGACAGGCCGGGCACGCCGCCGTGCGCGGCGCGCGCCCTTTCGATCATCGACGCGTTGACGTCCACGCCGACCACGCGACCCTGGTGCCCGACCGCCTCGGCGATGCCGCGGGTGATCGCGCCGGTGCCGCATCCGACGTCGAGCACCGAGAGGCCGGGACGCAGCAGCGCCGCCAGGCGGCGGTTCCCCGTCCCGAGCGAGCGGGTGTCGAGAATCGCGCTGGCTCCCTCAGGCATGTGGGCCCGCTGGCGGGCGACGTTCGACCGACTGCCTCCCGCTGGCCGACTGCCTCCGGCCGAGCGATCGGTTTCAGCTACCATGAGCCCGCCGGAGGTGTGGCATGCCGACGATAGACGAGTACGCGCACCGCCCTCGTGAGGAACGGCTGACGCGGATCGCGCGGACGCCAAGTGAGCTGGCGGCCGCAGTGCGGGGCGCCGCCGATGCCGTTCTCTCGTACCGCCCGGCCCCGAAGAGCTGGGCTGCGACGGAGGTGATCTGCCACCTGCGCGACAACGAGGAGTGGTTTCTCGAGCGGATGAAGCTCGTCGTGGCGATGGACCAGCCGTGGTTCGTCGCGACCAACCCCGATCGCTGGGCGGAGGAGCGCCAGTATCTCAGGAACGACGCGACCGTCGCGCTGGCCGCGTTCACAAGGCGGCGCGAAGAGACTCTCGAGTTTCTCCAGCGGCTCGGGCCCGACGACTGGGCCCGCTCCGGCGTTCACGCCGATTCGCGCGGGCGGCGCACGATCGACGAGTTCCTGTCGGTGATGGCCTGGCACGACGACAACCACCTCGATCAGCTCAGACGCGCGCTGGACGGTCGCGCATGAGAGCCTCGCGCATGCGGTCGAGCGCCTCCGTGAGCGTCGCGCGCGGGCAGCCGAAGTTGAGCCGGACGAACCCCTCGCCGCCGCGGCCGAACAAGGTCCCATCGTGCCACGGCTGGCCGTCGCGGTAGGCGGCGTAGGCCGCAGTGTAGCCGAGCACGTTGACCGTCGACACGAGGTCCACACGCGCGGCGACGAATCTCTCGCGCAGCGCGGCATTCGTGATGATCGCGACCGAGCACTTGAGGCCGGCCAGGTTGAAGGTCTTGCTCGGTGCCATGAGCGTAATCGTCCGCTCGGCGATCTCCGGGTCGAGCGACGCGATCGGGGTATGGCGGTGGCCCGAGTAGGTCAGCTCGCAGTGGATCTCGTCGGCGACGATCGTGAGGCTGCGGCGCAGGCAGACCTCCGCCAGCCGCTCGAGCTCGTCGCGGCGGAAGACCCGGCCGACGGGGTTGTGCGGGTTGCAGAGGAGGAAGAAGCGCGTCCGATCGCGGATCGCCGCCGCAAACGCGTTGACGTCGACCTCGTAGCTCCCGTCCGGCCGGCGCGCGAGCAGGGCCTCCTCGCGGGTGAGGCCCATGTTGCCGGCGGCGCGGAGGATCGGCGGGTAGACGGGAGTCTGGAGAATCACCCCGTCGCCGGAGGCCGCGAGCACGCGGCCGGCCACGTTGAACCCGGGGATGACACCGGGGATGAGCACCACGGCGTCCGGCGACACGCGCCAGCCGTAGCGCTTGAGCAGCCGATCGGCGAACAGCTGGTGGAACTCCGGCTGCTCGAACGTGAGGTAGCCGAAGACACCGTGCTCCACCCGTTCGCGCAGCGCACGAATCACGGGCTCGGGCGACTGAAAATCCATGTCCGCGATCCAGAGCGGCAAGACGTCGGGGCCGTAGGTCTGCCATTTTTGGCTGTCCGTGCGGCGGCGGTCGATCAGACGATCGAAGTCGTAGGTCATGGCCGTTCACGTTATCATGCTCGGGCGAAGGGGAGGGGACCCATGCCAATGCGAATCGGGATCATCGGGGCCGGAGCCATCGGGAGCGTCGTCGGGGGGATGCTCACCAAGGCCGGGCACGACGTGACGCTCATCGATCAGTGGCCGGAGCACGTGGAGGCCATGCGGAAAAACGGCCTGCGCCTCAGCGGGACCTGCGGCGACCACACGGTCCGCGTCAAGGCGCTCCACATCTACGAGGCCCAGGCGATCACCGAGCCCTTCGACGCGGTCTTCATCAGCGTCAAGTCATACGACACGGAGTGGGCGACGTCGCTGGGCATCCAGTACCTCAAGAAGCCGAACGGCGTGGTGGTCGACTTCCAGAACGGGATCAACGACGAACGCGTGGCGGCGATCGCCGGGCGGGAGCGGACGCTCGGGAGCGTGATCACGATCGGCGCCGGGATGTACGAGCCCGGCCACGCGATGCGCACGGACACCGGCGCGATCGGGTTCAAGATCGGCGAGCTGGACGGCAAGGACACCGAGCGCGCCCGCGAGCTGGCCACGCTCATGAGCGACGTCGCGGTGGCCAAGGTGACGACGAATCTCTTCGGCGAGCGGTGGTCGAAGCTCACGGTCAACTGCATGGCGAACCCGCTGGCCGGGCTCTCGGGCCTCGGCACCGCCGAGGTCCGCACCCAGCCCGGGCCGCGGCGCATCGCGATCTTCGTCGGCGGCGAGGTCGTGAAGGTGGGGCGGGCGTGCGGTTTCGAGGTCGAGCCCATCTACGGCATCGTCGCGCAGCGGTTCGCCGACGCCTCGGAGGGGCGCGGATTCGCCGAGGTCGAGGCGGACGTCGCGGCCGAGGGCCAGCGGCGCGGGGGCGGTCGGCCCTCGCTCCTTCAGGACGTCATGCGCGGACGCCGCACCGAGATCGATTACCTGAACGGTTACGTCTGCGAGCAGGGACGGCGCCGAGGCGTGAAGACGCCGGTCAACGACGCCGTCGTGGAGGCCGTCCGCAGCCACGGTGTGGGCAAGCTCAAGCCCGACCCGAAGAATCTCGATCCGATCCTGAAGATCCTGCCGAACTACTAGTCGGCGCCGCCGCGTCCTAGGCGAACGCGAAGAATCCCTTGCCCGTCGTCTGTGTGTCGAAGAGCCGGTAAGCTTCGTCCGCCTGCTCGAGCGTGAAGCGATGGGTGAGGAGGCGGTCGAGGGGTATCCGACGATCGGCGACGAAGCGCGCGCACTCCGCCTGGCCGGCGCTCGAGAAGGTCCACGAGGCGTGGATCGTGAGCTGTCGGCGGATCATGTCCTGGCTGATGTCGAAGGTCGTCGTGTTGCCCTCGCCGACGAACGCGACCCGACCCCAGGTGGCGGCGCTCCGCACCGCGGCCACGCGCGCCTCGGGATTGCCGGTGCAGTCCATCGCGGTCTCGACGCCCTCGCCGTGGGTCAGCTCGCGGAGCGCCGCGACCGGGTCCGCCTCGCGCGCGTTGACGACGGCCTCGGCGCCGAACTCCCGGCCGAGCGCCAGGCGCTCGGGGGCGACGTCGATCGCGATCACGCGCGCGCCCATCGCGCGTCCCAGCATCGTGGCGCTGAGCCCGACCGGTCCCTGGCCGAAGACGGCGAGGGTGTCGCGACCGGAGACATCGAGACGCTTCAGCGCGCCGTAGGCGGTGCCGGTCCCGCACGAGATCGCCGCCCCCGCCGCGAAGCCGAGCGGCTCGGGAAGCGGAACCAGCGTGTACGCCGGCACGCTCATGAAGGGTGCGTGGCCGCCGTGGCCCGTCATGCCGTAGACGACGATGCCTTGCCGGCAGAGCTGCGCCCAGCCGACGCGGCAGTGCTTGCACCGCCCGCATCCCTTGTAGTGATGGACCATCACGCGCTGGCCGATCGGCGCGTCCGCTTCGCTGACGCCGGGCCCGCGCTCGGCGACGACGCCGCACGGCTCGTGACCGGCGACGACGGGTCCGCGGTCGCCGCCCAAGCCCAGGGCCGCGGCAGCGTTGCCGGCGGCGCGGTACGGGTGCAGGTCGCTCCCGCACATGCCGGAGGCCTTCATGGCGACGACGACTTCACCGGGACCCGGCGTCGGGTCGGGAAACTCACGCAGCTCCAGCTTCCGGTTGCCGAGGAAAACTACGCCACGCATACGTCCTCCTTGGCGGCTACCCTATCACCATCGCTTGTCGTCTGGGAGGTCCGGCCCATGCAGACGATGACGCTCGGCGAGGTGTCGATTTCCCGCGTGATCGAGCTCGACCGCTCGTCGTTCCCGACCGCGTCCATGTTGCCCGACTCGACCGCCGACGAGATCGCCGCCCACCACCACTGGCTCAAGCCGCACTTCTTCGACGAGCGGACGGGCGACCTCGCCTCGCGCATCCAGACGTACGTCGTGCGGACGCCGCGCCACACCGTCGTGATCGACACGGGCGTCGGGAACGGCAAGACGCGCGCCGGCGCGCCCGCCTGGCACATGCGACAGAGCTCTTATCTCGACGACCTCGCCGCGGTCGGCGTCACGCCCGAGCAGGTGGACTTCGTCCTGTGCACCCATCTGCACGTCGACCACGTCGGCTGGAACACGCGCTGGAAGGACGGGCGCTGGATCCCGACCTTCCCGAAAGCCAGGTACGTGATCGCCGGCGCCGAGTGGGAGTTCTGGAAGTACGAGAGCGATAGCGGCAAGGAGGAGTCGGGGTGCATCGCGGACAGCGTCGTGCCGGTGGTCGAGGCCGGCCAGGCGCTGCTCGTCGACGGCGATTTCAAGGTCGACGAACATCTCCGCTTCGAGCCGTGGGTCGGCCACACGCCGGGCCACGTCGGCGTGCGCCTCACCACCTCGGGCGGCGACGCCGTCTTCTCGGGCGACATCATGCACCGGACCGTGCAGGTGGCCGAGCCCCAGTGGTCGAGCCGCTTCTGCTACGACCCGGCCCAGGCGCGCGCGACACGGCGCGCGTTCGTCGAGCGCCATGCCGACTCCGGCGCGCTGATCCTGGCCGGGCACTTCCCGCATCCGGGCTTCATCGTCCGCGAGGGCGGTGGCTACCGCTTCACTCCGGCCGCGTAGACGCGCGTCGTCTGGTACTCGAGCTCGTAAGGCGCGCGCGTCGTGATCGCTTCGACGTCGAGCCCCGCCCGCTTCATGTAGGTCGCCATTTCGGTCGGGTGAGCTCGTCGAAGAACTGCTCGGCGTACAGCCGTGCGACCCGGTCGTAGGTCCCGGGCAGGTCGGGGTTCCACGGGCCGGGTTCCACCTCAAGAGACGAGCGCGGGTTTCCAGTCGAACCAGGGGCGGGCGGCTTCGAGTTGCGCGGCCAGACGAAAGAGCGTGGCCTCGTCACCGTAGCGCGCGACCAGCTGGACGGCGACCGGCAATCCCTCAGGCGAGCGGCCGAGCGGCAGCGTCATCGCGGGCTGCCCGGTGAGGTTGAACCACACGGTGAAGGGCGAGAAGGCGAAGACGCGTCGCCAGTACTCGTCGACGTCGTCCATCATCATGTCGAGCCAGCCGAGCGTTACCGGTAAGGTCGCGAGGCCGGGGGTTAGCAGCACGTCCCAGTCGGCGTGGAACGCCGCCATCTGGCGCCCGAGCCGGTGCGCGGCCTGCGTCGCCCGGACGTAGTCGGCGCCGCTCACCTTCTCGCCCAGCTTCGCCGTCGCCCACGTGACCTTTTCCACCTCGTCCGGTTGCGCCGCGCGGCCCTTCGTCGGATGGCTCGCGAGGTTCACGACCGTGTTCGCCGCGGCGAGAGCGAGGAACGTCGGCACGACCGCCGGGCGGTCGATCGACGGGTGGGCCTCCTCGACCCGGTGGCCGAGGTCGGCGCAGAGCTTCGCGGTCTCGGCGAGCACGCGCAGGCTCTCGGCTTCGACCTTCGCGCCGTTGGGTGCAAGACTGGTATGGGCGATCCGCAGCGTACCCGGGTCGGCGCCCACTTCCGCCCGGAACGGCCGCGCCGGCGACGGCGCCACGTAGGGATCGCCCGCGCCGGGTCCGCACGTCGCGTCGAGGAGCGCGGCGGTGTCCCGCACCGAGAGCGTCACCGCGTGCTCGACCGAGCATCCGCCGAGCCCTTCGCCGAGCACGGGCGCCATCGTGTTGCGCCCGCGTGTGGGCTTGAGCCCCACGAGGCCACAGCACGCCGCCGGCGCGCGGATCGAGCCGAAGCCGTCGGTCGCGTGCGCCATGGGGAGCATGCGCGCGGCGACCGCGGCCGCCGCGCCGCCGCTCGAGCCGCCCGAGATGCGCGTGGGATCCCAGGGATTCCGCGTCGGGCCGTGGAGCTGGGGCTCGCAGGTGAGGGAGAGCCCGAGCTCGCACGTGTTGGTGCGGCCGACGATGACGAGGCCGGCGCGCTTGAGCCGCGTGACGTGCTCGCTGTCGGCGGCGGGCGGCGGCGCGTCGGCGAAGAACCGGGAGCTCCGGGTCATCTTCACGCCGGCGATCGACGCCGTCAGGTCCTTCATGAGGAACGGCACGCCCGTGAACGGCCCGTCCGGCAGGCCCGCCGCGATCGCGGCGCGTCCGTAGTCGTAAAGGGGCATCGTCACGGCGTTGATCGCGGGATTGCGCGCCGCGACGCGCTCGATGGCGGCTTCCAGGAGCTCGCCGGGGGAGACCCGGCGGCGTCGTACCAGCTCGGCGAGGCCGAGCGCGTCGTACCGCTCGTAGTCGGCGAATCCGCTCACGTCGACGTCTCCCGGCTCATCGGAGGCCATGTTAGTCGAACCGCTCGCGCGCCGCGTGGGCATAATGGGAGGCCCTCATGAGCGACATCCAGGAGACCGATCGCCACAGCCACAATCCGCTCGTCCGCTATTTCAGGATTCTGGGGCCCGGTCTCGTCACCGGCGCGTCGGACGACGATCCGAGCGGGATCACGACCTACTCGGTCGCCGGCGCCTCGCTGGGCTACGGGATGCTCTGGACGGCGCTCGCGACGTTCCCGCTGATGGCGGCCGTACAGCTCATCTGCGCGAGGATCGGCCTCGTGACCGGCCGCGGCCTGGCCGCGACCATTCGCAGCCACTATCCGCGCCCGTTCCTCTACGTCGCGTGCCTGCTGCTGCTGGTCGCCAACGTCTTCAACATCGCCGCCGACCTCGCGGGCATGGCGGACGCCACGCGCCTGCTCACCGGCGTGCCGTCGCTCGTGTCCGTCCCGGCGTTCGGGCTCGTCATTCTCCTCGCCACCGTTTATATGACCTACGCTCGCTTCGCCCAGTATCTCAAGTGGCTGACCGCCGTGCTGTTCGCGTACGTCATCGCCGCATTCCTCGCCAGACCCGACTGGCGGCAGGTCGCGGCCGCGATCCTCGTGCCGAGCCTGCGCGGGGACGCGCCCTACGTCACGACGCTCGTCGCCGTGCTCGGGACCACGATCTCGCCGTATCTCTTCTTCTGGCAGGCGTCGCAGGAGGTGGAAGAAGAAAAGGCGCGAGGCCGACGGACGATAGCCCAGCGGCGCGGAGCGACGGCGCACGAGCTCGCCGACGCGCGGCTCGACGTCGCCACCGGGATGTTTTTCTCGAACCTCGTCATGTTTTTCATCATGCTCGCGACGGGCGCGACGCTCCACCGCGCCGGGCGGGTGGAAATCGAGACTGCGCGCCAGGCCGCCGATGCGCTCCGGCCATTGGCGGGCGACGCCGCCTATCTCCTCTTCGCGGTGGGCCTGATCGGCACCGGGCTGCTCGCCGTGCCCGTGCTCGCGGGATCGGCGTCCTTCGCCGTCGCCGAACTCTTCGACTGGAGCGCGGGGCTCGATCTCTCGCCGCGACGCGGTCGGCGCTTCTACCTGGTCTTTGCCGGCGCCGTGGCCGCGGGCATGCTGCTCGACCTCGCCGGGACCAACCCGATCCGCATGCTCTTTCTCTGCGCCGTCCTCAACGGGCTCCTGGCGCCGCCGCTCCTCCTGCTCGTCATGCTCGTCAGTAACAACCGGGCCATCATGGGCGAGCACGCGAACGGTCCCTGGCTCAACGTGCTCGGCTGGTCGGCGACGGCCGCCATGTCGCTCGCCGCGGTCGCTTTCTTCGCGACATCGCTGTGACGAGACCCACGCCGTGAAGGATCGGTTCGCGTTCCTCCTGATCGGCGTGATCTCGCTGGTGATCGTGCTGGTCGTCGGCTATCTGCTCCTCGGCCAGCGCCCGGAGATCGGCGAGCGATCCACCGTGGGGGCCCTGCCGCTCCTCAACGCCTGTCTCAACGCGACGAGCGCCGCGCTGCTCAGCGCCGGCTGGGTCCTCATTCGGCGCAAGCGGGTCACCGCGCACAAGACGTGCATGGTCTCGGCCCTCGCGGTCTCCACCCTGTTTCTCGTCTCGTACGTGACCTACCACGCGCTCGCGGGCTCGCAGCCCTTCGGGGGGCAGGGATGGATTCGTCTCGTCTACTTTCCGCTGCTGGTCTCGCACGTCGTCCTGGCCGCCGCGATCGTTCCGCTGGCGCTCACCACCATCTACCGCGCGCTCCAGGGCACGTTCGCGCGACACGTGCGGATCGCCCGCTGGACGCTTCCGATCTGGCTCTACGTGTCGGTCACGGGTGTGCTCGTCTACTGGATGCTCTACCGGTTCTGAGTGGCAAAAACCTGATGCCCGTCGCTGGCAAGCTGGCGCGCGCCGGCTTCGCGGCGCGATGACCTGGCTCCGCCGGCAGCTCGAGGAACTGGGGAGGCGGGGAGGGTGATGCTCCAGCTTTGGCGGGACGGCGCGCTCATCGCTGTGCTGGCTATGTCGATTCTGCCAGGCTGCGCGCCCTTACCCAAAGTCGAGTACCGGGACGGGTACTTCCGTCACTTGCACCATCCCAGATATTCGTTTCGAGTTCCTGATGGCTGGCGGCAGGCGACGATCTCAGACTATCCGTCACTCGGCTTCAACCGGCGCTTGTTTCAGACGCTAGACGAAGCTGAACGGAGCGTGTTCCTGCAGCGCGCAGAGCTCGAGATGCAAGGTAGAGATAGCGTGCTCATTTCGTCCCAAGGCGCGTGGATCCAGGTCGGTTCAGAGGTCGGCCCGGGTGGCTGGTACAGCTTAAGAGACCGGCCCGGATTTGGACTCAGCGAACGAGAGCAGCAAGCGGTCTGGCAGCGCTTCTCTACCGGCCTGATTCAAAATGCACCTCCAGCCGATAGGCCAAAGCTCAGCTTGGAATCAATGGAGCTTGCGGACTACGGCGAGAATCGGGTGTTGCGTCTCCGCTTCAGATCCGACATAAAGCGCGGCTCCATGCACTGGACGGTACTAGGCTTCTACGGTTCTTCCGGTATGGTCACGGTCGCTCACGTGGGCGTCCCCGAGGACAGGGATGAAGGCATCGCCGGCCTTGAAGTGATTGCACAGTCGTTTCGATTTCGGTAAGGCAATGCATCGACCTGTGTGATCCGGAGCCCCACGGCCCTGAACCGTAGCAACAAAGGTGCTAGAGTCCAGTTCATGATCGCCGCAGGATCGGGGCTTGCGAGTGGTGGAACGGCCGACGACAACGCGCTCGAGGCCTCTCTGGAAGCGCTCGGACGGAGCGGAACCGATCGGGCCGACCTCGCCCTCGTCTTCGTCGGCGCCGACACGTACCCCCGCGCCCACGAGCTCTTGCACGCCGTCCGCCGCGTGACCGGCGCGCGCGCCGTTCTTGGCTGTAGCGGAAGCGGCATCCTGACCGACCGCCGCGAGGTGGAGGAGGAGTCGGCGGTCGCCGTGCTCGTGGTGCGCTGCGAGCGTCTCGTCGCGACGCCGTTCCTGCTCGAGCGTCAGGGCGACTGCCACGACCTCGGCACGGAGCTGGCGCAGCGAATCGGCGCCACGGTCGCCGAAGGCGGTTGCGTTCTCGTGCTTCCCGACGGCGTGGGCTGCAACCCGGCGGCGCTGCTGGCCCAGCTCCACGCTGCCCTCGGCTTCGTGCCAGTGCTCGGCGCGGTCGCGGCGGGCGCGCCGATGTTCGAGCTCTACAACACGGAGGCCGCGCAGGGCGCGCTCGCCGGGGTCGCGCTCTCTGGGCTGACACCGGTCATCGGGGTGGCGCAGGGCTGCACGCCGATCGGCGAGCCCTACGTCATCACGCGCGCCGAGGCGAACGTGATCCAGCGAATCGGGAATCGCCCGGCGCTGGAGATGCTGGGCGAGGCGATCCGCTCGCTCAGGGACGCCGAGGCGCGGATCCAGCGGGCCGGCGTGTTCGCCGGTCTCGCGATGGATCCCGCCAAATCCCCGCTCGAGCGCGGCGACTTCCTCGTGCGCAACCTCGTCGGCGCCGCGGGCCGCGGGCGAGGGCTCTTCGGTGTCCCCGACCACGACGTGACGCTCATCCGCGAGCGGCTCGGCGAATTCCCGCTCGTCGGATTTTTCGGCAACGGCGAGTTCGCGCCGATCGGCCGCCAGAACTTCTTCCACAACTACACGGGCGCCCTCGTGGTCTTTCCGGAGGCCTGAGAACGATGCGCGGTCTCGAGCAGATCCCATGGCTCTACGACGGCCTCTGCGCGGTGCTGGAGAATACCGGGCTCGCACCTTGGCGGCAGTGGCTCGTCGCGGGCGCGCGCGGGAGCACGCTCGACGTGGGATGCGGAACCGGTCGGAGCTTGCCGCTCTACGGCGCCGGGGCGCGGGTGTTCGGGCTCGACCCCTCGCGTGCCTCGCTGGCGCGCGCCCGCCGGCGGGCGCCGCGCGTGCTCATGGTCCAGGGAAGCGCGGAGGCGCTCCCGTTCCGCGACGGCGTCTTCGACACGGTGGTCTCGAGCCTCGTCTTCTGCAGCGTGCCCGATCCCGCGCGCGGCCTCGCCGAGGTCAAGCGAGTGCTGCGCTCGAACGGGCGCCTCCGCATGGTCGAGCACGTCCGCTCGGCGCGCCCGTGGAGGGCGGCGCTCCAGGACCGCGTGCAACCCGTCTGGACTTGGCTCAGCGGCGGCTGCTACCCGAACCGAGAGACCGAGCGCGCCGTGGAGACCGCGGGCTTCGCGATCGAGGCCGAGGAGCGTTGCGCCGAGGCCGACTTTCGGGGCTTCTCGGCGCGCCCGATCCGCTAGAGGAGCTCGCGGTACACCGCCGTGGTCCGCGCCATCGTCGCGTCGATCGTGTACCGCGCCTGCACCATCACCTGGCCGGCGCGCGCCATCGCGCGCGCCCGCTCGGGCTCGCGGAGCAGTTCCAAGATCGCGGCGGCGAGCGCTGCCGGGTCCGCCGGAGGCACGAGGCGACCGTTCTCACCGTCCCGGATCAGCTCGGGACTCCCGCCGACTGTGGAGGCGACGACCGGCGTGCCCACCGCCAGCGCCTGCGGGATCACCTGGGGGATCGCCTCGGACCTGATGGAGGGCAGCGCCAGCACGTCGAGCGCCGCCATCACCTCGGGGATGTCGCGGCGGAAGCCGGTGAGGTGGACTCGCGCTTCGAGACCTAGTTGCCGTACGCGGCCCTTCACGTCTTCGAAGCCGACGCCGTCGCCGACGATGAGGAAGCGCGTCTCGGGCGCGGCCGTGAGCACCGCCCGCGCGGCATCGAGGAAAACGTTGTGGCCCTTCGAGCCCCGAACGTTGGCGACGAGCCCGACCATCGGCGCGGCGCCGAGGCCAAGCTCGTCGCGGACTGCCTTGCCCGACACGCCGGGATGGAACCGCGCGCTGTCGACTCCGGCCGAGATCGCCACCACGCGCTCGGGCGTGATGCCCGCCCCGATGACCATCGCCCGGACGCCCTCACCGCTGGTAATGATCCGGTCGGCGAGCCGGTAGACGAGGGCGCGCCGTCGGCGGATGGGAATTGACACGTGCCGGCTGCGCACCACGGGGCGGCCCAGCGACTTCGCGGCGACCCCCCCGAGCCAGCTGTCGACGGAGCTGTGGGTGTGGACGAGACTCACACCGCGCTCCCGCATGAGCCGGCGCAACCGCACGATGGCGCCGATGTCTGTCGCGCTCCCCATCCGGACGGCCTCGACCGGAATGAAAGAGGCGCGCGCCTCGGCGAGCAGGGGGCTGTCGGGCTGGCAGACGATCAGGGCGCGCCAGCCATGGTCGATCAGCCAGCGTGTCTCCGCGAGGGTGCGGATCTCCTGCCCACCGTGTCCGTGAGACGACTCGGTGTGCAGGATGATGTGCATGATGCCAAACTACCGCCCCGGGCCGGGGCGAGCCAGAGATGGAAGAGGCGAGCGGTTGTGTGCTGGGCTACCAGCGACCGCTGCCGCCGCGGGACCCGCCGCGACCGCCGCCGCCGCCGCCGAAGCCACCGCGACCGCCACCACCACGCCGGTCGCCCCCGCCGCCTGCCCCGGGGGCCTTCGCCTTCTCGACCTGGATCGTCCGGCCGTCGAGGCTCGTGCCGTTGAGGCGGCTGATGGCCTGCTCGGCTTCCTCCGGCGTCGCCATCTCGACGAAGCCGAAGCCCCGCGACCGGCCGGTGTCCCGGTCGGTCACGACGCTCGCGGATTCGACGCTGCCGGCCGCCGCGAAGGCCTCACGCAGACGCTCGTTAGAGGTTGAAAATGCAAGACCGCCGACGAAGAGTTTCACCGCCATGGCAGGGCTCCTTCTGACCGCACGGAAACAGTCGGAGTATACACTGGTCACCGTCTTCCGCGAGCCGAATCTTCCCGAGGTGCGATCTGGTCGAGGCGTTTGTAGAGAATCTCCGGTACGCCGGGCTGTTCCTCGTCCTCTTCACCGGGGGCCTGGGAGCCCCCATCCCGGAGGAGGCAGCGATCGTCGTCGCGGGGGTCCTGTCCCACCAGGCGGTCCTCCGGTGGTGGCTCGCCTTGCCCTTCTGCATCGCGGGCGCGCTGTCCGGCGACATCGTCCTCTACTGGGTCGGCCACCACTGGGGCGAGCGGGTCCTCGACTGGCGTGCCGTCCGATGGGTCCTGAGCCGAGCGCGGGAGGAGCGAATCAAGGCGGCATTCCGGGACCACGGTGTGAAGATCGTGTTCGTTGCCCGACACCTGATGGGGATCAGGGCGGCGGCCTTCCTCACGGCCGGGATCGCCCGGGTGCCCTTCTGGAAGTTCCTCGGAGTCGATGCCGGCGCCGCGCTGCTGGGCATCCCGGCGACCTTCGGCCTCGCCTTTCTCTTTGCGAACCAGGTCGAACGGGTGTTCGCCGACGTCCACCGCGTGCAACGGTGGCTCGGCCTGCTCGTTGTCGTCGCCCTCGCGCTCTGGTTGGCGATCGCCGTCTGGCGCTCGAGCCGCCGGCCATGAGGCCCCAATGCTGCCATGAGGTCCCAATGCTATAGTCGGCGAGATGGCCGTGACAGCCAGCGAACGGAAACCGTGGCACGCGATCTTTCGGTTGCTGGAGCGCGACGAGCGCGTGTTCGCGGTCCTCCTGGCCGTCGTCATGGTCGGTGGTCTCGCGACGTTCGGTCTCGTTCCCTTGCGGCCCCGCCACCGCATCGACCTCTACTCGCTGGTCTTCTGGTTCGCGGCCTACAAGGTCGGCATCTTTGCTCTCGTGACCGTGAATCCCCGAGCGACCCGCACGATCTTTGTCGGGGCGCTGGCCATCGACCTTTTTCTCGTCTTCGTCCTGCAAAGCCTCACAGGGGGTGCCGAAAGCCTCTTCTATCACCTGTTCCTTCCGCTGGTCGCCGTCAACGCCTACTACTTCGGGCCCTGGGTGGGTCTCGGCGCGGCCGTCATCGCGGGCGGGCTGTACGCCGCGTCGGCGGCGCTGGTTCCGCCCTGGGTCGGCTGGACGCCGCCGGTGATGCTCGCGGCGTTGTTCGGGCTGCCGGCGGTGACGCTCGGCCTGGTCGCCGACCGGGAGCGGCGGGCGCGCGGCGAGGTGGAGCGGCTCAACGTCGAGCTCACGGGCACGCTCAGCCGCCTGCAAACGGCCCAGCAGGAGCTGCTGGTCGCCGAGCGCATGGCGACGGTCGGGCGCCTGTCGCTCAAGGTCGCGCACGAGGTACGCAACCCGATCAGCGCGATCGAGCTGAACGCGGAGATGCTCGAGGACATCGTCCGTGAGCGGAGCGACGAGGATATGAAGGAAGCGGTGGGTCTCGTCACCGCGATCCGCGACCAGGTCACCGCGCTCGACGCCTTGACGGAGGAGTACCTCGCCTTCGCCCGGTTTCCGCGACCGCACTTCGAGGAGGAGTCGGTCAACCACCTCGTGCAAGAGCTCGCCGACTTCGTCCGCCCGGTCGCGAGCCGCCAGGGGCTCACGCTCCGCGTCGAGGTCGACCCGAACGTGCCGATGATGGAGATCGACCGCGGCCTGCTGCGCCAGGCCGTGTGGAACCTCGTCAAGAACGGCCTCGAGGCGCTTTCGAGCGGCGGTGAGCTGACGATCGCGAGTCACTTCGGCGGCGAGGGGGTCGAGATCGCGGTCTCCGACACTGGTGAGGGTATCCCCGACGACGTCGGTCCCCGACTCTTCGAGCAGTTCTTCACCACGAAACCCCAGGGGACCGGCCTCGGTCTCTCGATCACCCGCCAGATCGCCGAGGAGCACGGTGGCGAGCTCCGGTGGGCGAATCGCGCTGGCCGGGGTGCGACGTTCACGATCCGGCTACCGATCAAGAAGGTGGCGCATGTCTGATCCGGCCACGCTGCTGGTCGCCGACGACGATCCCGGGCTGCGCGAGAGCCTCGAGCGCACGCTGACCCGCGAGGGGTACCGCGTCGTCCTCGCCTCGGACGGACGGGCCGCCCTCGAGCGGGTGCAGGCCGGCGGCGTCGACCTCATCGTCACCGACCTCAAGATGCCCGGCCTGACCGGGCTCGAGCTCTTGCGGGCAGCGAAGGCGATCATGCCCGACGTCGACGTCATCCTGTTGACCGCCTTCGGCACCGTTGAGGAGGCCGTGAAGGCGATGAAGGACGGCGCCTACGACTTCCTCACCAAGCCTTTCCGGCGGGAGCAGCTCATCAAGCTCATCGACAAGGCCCTCGAGCGACGCGATCTGATCGAGCAGAACCGGGCGCTCAAGAAGCAGCTGGAGGACCTCCGCGCCACGGGGCAGATGATCGGCGCCAGCCCGTCCTGGCGGCGGATGCTGACGCTCGTCGAGCAGACCGCCGACAGCTCGGCGACGATTCTCATCCAGGGCGAGAGCGGGACGGGTAAGGAGCTGGTGGCGCGCACGATCCACGAGCGCTCGGCGCGGCGCAACGGGCCCTTCATCGCCGTCAACTGCGCGGCGCTGCCGGAGACGCTCCTCGAGTCCGAGCTGTTCGGCTACGAGAAGGGCGCGTTCACCGGCGCCGCCGGGCGCAAGGAGGGCCGCTTCGAGCTCGCGCACGGCGGCACGCTCTTCCTCGACGAGGTGGGCGACCTCTCGCTGGTCACGCAGCCGAAGATCCTGCGCGTGCTCCAGGAGGGCGAGTTCGAGCGCCTCGGCGGCACGCGCACCCTCCAGGTCGACGTGCGCATCGTGGCTGCCACCAACCAGGACGTGGCCGAGATGGTGAAGGAGAAGCGCTTCCGCGAAGACCTCTACTACCGGCTCAATGTCATCACCATCCGCGTGCCGCCGCTGCGCGAGCGCCCCGAGGACATCCGCGTGCTCGCCCAGCACTACCTGCGGGTCTACGGCGCCAAGAACAGCCGGAAGCTGGAGGGCTTCACGGGCGAGGCCATCGACCGGCTCGAGGCCTATGCCTGGCCGGGGAATGTGCGGGAGCTCGAGAACCTCATCGAGCGCAGCGTGTTGCTGGCCCGGAAGGATCGGATCGACGCCGAGGATCTGCCGGAAGAGGTCATGGGGGTGAAGCGCCCGCCGCGCGACGCGATCTTGGAATTGATCGGCACGCCGCTCGCAGACATCGAGCGGCGGCTGCTCGACGAGACGCTCCGCATCACCGGGGGCAACAAGACGCAGGCGGCGAAGCTGCTCGGCATCGACGTGCGCACGGTGGCGCGCAAGCTCGAGCGACGCGGGGACGACCTCGCGGAGGGTAGCGAGCGGTCGTGAAGGCCCTCCTGCTGACCCGCGAGTATCCGCCGCACATCTACGGCGGGGCGGGGGTCGTCGTCGGTCAGCTCGCGCGCGCGTTAAGACCGCTCATGGCCGTGGAAGTCCGCTGCTTCGGCGAGCGGTCCCCCGCCGAGGCGACGGGCGAGATCGCGTTGCGCGGCTACACACCCTGGGAGCGGGTCGGACCGGGGCGGGACGGGCTCCGCTATGCTCCCGCGCTCGAGACGCTGTCGATCGCGCTGGCGATGGCGCGTGATCCCGTCGACGCCGACGTCGCCCACGCGCACACCTGGTACGCGGACATGGCGGGGCTCTGGATCCGCACCGTCCACCGCATCCCACTCTGTGTGACCCTCCACAGCATGGAGCCGCTCCGGCCGTGGAAGGCCGACCAGCTGGGCAGCGGTTATCTCCTCTCGAGCTGGATCGAGAAGACGTCGGTGGAAGCGGCCGACCGGGTCATCGCGGTCTCACGCCAGATGCGCGAGGACATCCTGGCCCACTTTCGCGTCGCCCCCGAGCGGGTGGTCGTCATCCACAATGGCATCGACCCCAATCAGTTCCGGCGAACCGAGGCGCGCGACGTGCTGGCGCGCCGAGGCGTCCGCGAGCCGTACGTGCTCTTCGTCGGACGCATCACGGATCAAAAGGGGATCTTCCATCTGCTCGAGGCGGCTCCGAAGCTCCCGCCGGGCGTGCAGGTCGTCCTTTGCGCCTCGGCGCCCGACACGCCCGAGATCGAAGCGCGCCTCAAGCGAGCGCTGCCCGAGCACCCGAACGTCGTGTGGATCGGTGAGATGGTTCCCGTGGAGGAGGTCGTGCAGCTCTACAGCCACGCGGCCGTGTTCGTGTGCCCGTCAGTGTACGAGCCGTTCGGTCTGATCAACCTCGAGGCCATGGCCTGCGAGACTCCGGTCGTCGCCTCCGCGGTCGGCGGCATCCTCGAGGTGGTCGAGGACGGCAAGACGGGCGTGCTCGTCGAGCCGGGCCGCCCCGACGCGCTCGTTACGGCCATCCGCGCGCTCCTCGAGGATCCCGCGCGCGGGCGCGTGATGGGGCGCGCGGGCCGGCATCGGGTGGAGGCGCATTTCAGCTGGGCCAGCGTGGCCACGCGGACCCGTGAGGTTTACCAGGACGCGATCGCGGATTTCGCGCGGTCGGCGGAGTCCTGAGGTTCGTGCCCGCCCGGCTCCTCTCGACCGTGCGCGGGTTCGTCTTCGACCTCGACGGGTGCGTCTGGAATGGCAGCGTCCTCAATCCGGGTGCGAGCGAGCTCCTCGCCGCCCTCCACCGGAGCGGTCGCGCGCTCGGCTTCATCTCCAACAATTCCCGCGCCACCGGCGATGACCTGCGCGAACGCCTGCACCGCCTCGGGGTTGGCGCCGCCCAACACGTTCTGACGCCGCTCGAGATCATCGGCGAGGTGATCCGTCAGCGATTCGGGCCCGCGCGGGTCCTCGTCCTCGGCGCGCCCGAGATGGCCGCCGTCATCGCGCGGGCCGGCCACGAGCTGGTGGACGTGAAGGACTATCGCGCCGCGACCGTCGTCGCCGTCGGCAACGACTTCGATCTCAGCTACGAGCGCCTCACCGCCGCCGCGCGGGCCGCCGCGGGCGGGGCGCCGCTCGTCACGCCGAACGTCGACCCGCGCCTTCCGATCGAGGGCGGCGAGTTCCTGCCGGGCTGCGGCGCGATCGTGGAGGCGGTCGCCGTGGCCGCCGGCGTACGGCCGATCGTGGTCGGCAAGCCGGAACCGCCGCTCTTCCGCATGGCTCTCGAGCGGATGGCTGTCCCGCCTGCCACCGCTGCGATGGTGGGCGACAGCGTTCCGTCCGATATCCGCGGCGCCAAGGCGGTCGGCATGCTCACGGTGCTGTACGCGCCCGATAGGCGCGAGGCCACGCCCGA
>QHSV01000148.1 GCA_003221655.1 Candidatus Rokuibacteriota bacterium | reverse complement strand
CTCGTTCGCCGAGCTGTCGAGCCTGGCCGGGGTCGGCTAGCGCCTGGGCGCGTGTTACTCTAAGCCGCGATGTTCGACATCGGCCTTCAGGAGATGCTCGTCATCGGGGTGCTAGCCCTGCTGGTGTTCGGTCCCGGGAAGCTTCCCGAGCTTGGACGGATGGTCGGTCGCGCGCTGCGCGAGTTCCGCCGGGCGAGTGACGAGTTCCGGTCGACCGTCGAGACGAACCTGCACATCAACGATCCCG
>QHSV01000389.1 GCA_003221655.1 Candidatus Rokuibacteriota bacterium | reverse complement strand
TCAGGTCCTTCCACGTCCCGGCCACCCCCGGCACCCGCGCCTGCCCGCCGAGTTTACCGTCCGTGCCCACCTCGCGCGCCACCCGCGTCACCTCCCGGGCGAAGACGCCGAGCTGCGCGATCATCGAGTTGACGATCGTGGCCGACCGTAGGAATTCTCCCTCCAGCCGCCGGCCCTCCACGTCCAGCCGCACCGTCTGGGAGAGGTCGCCCTCGGCGACGGCCGCGATGGCGCGGGTGACTTCGGTCGTCGGCCAGATCAGATCCTCCACGAGGGCGTTGACCGTCGCCTCCATCTCGCCCCACGCCTGGCTCGGGCGGCCGAACGACACGCGCTGTCGAGTCTTGCCCTCTTTCCCGACGGCTCTGCCGAGCCGTCCAAGCTCGTCAGCGATCCGCGCGTTGCTGGATACGATGTCGTTGAATGCGTCAGCGATCTTGCCGCTGAGGCCCGACCACTCCACCGGGAGCCGGATGGAGAAATCGCCATCGCGGACCTGCTGGAGCGCCCGGAGCAGCGTGGGAAGCACGAGCGAGCGATCAACCGAGCCGTTTTTCGGCGTTGTCACGACGAGGTCGCGGCGATTTGCCATTGTCATACCTCTGCGTGGGGTGTGGAGCGGAGATCGAGCCAGCCCAAGGCCTGGGCTTTGAGCACGAGCTGGACCGAGTTCTTCGCGCGGGTCTTGCCAAGGAGGATCGCGCGGAAGGTCTCAACGGTCTTGGGGCTGATCTGAAGCCGACCGGCGATCTCGCGGGAAGTGCAGCCCTCGGCGATCAGCCGGAGGACCTCCCGCTCGCGGGACGTCAGTCTTTGGTCTCGTGGCAGCGGCTCGTCAGGCGTAGCCACGGCAGGGCTCCTGCGCAAGACTCGGGCCGGACGGCACTCCTAGCGCGGGGGATGCCTTAAGTAAGTCCCCTTAAAGGACTTTCCGGGCTTGCCGCCTCCGGATGTCTGGGCCACGACTCGCGCCAACCAGGCACCCGTTCGTCCAACTCTGTGTCAGATCTGGCGAAGCTTCCTTACTGAAAGAGGGGCTGGTCTCTCCGTCGATGTCAGCCCGGGCGAACCATGTCCGCGGGTCGCACCCAGCGGTCGTACTGCTCGGCGGTCACGTGGCCCGAGGCGAGCGCCGCGTCTCGTAGTGTGAGCCCTTCCGCGTGGGCCTTCTTGGCGAGCGCGGCGGCGCGGTCGTAGCCGATGTGCGGGGCGAGCGCGGTCACCAGCATGAGCGAGCGCTCGACGAGCTCGGTGATCCTCGGCCGGTTCGCCTGGATCCCTTCCACGCAGAACTCGCGGAAGCGCGCGCACGCGTCGGTCAAGAGCCGCACCGAGTGTAGGAAGTTGAAGATGATCACCGGCTTGAAGACGTTCAGCTCGAAGTTGCCTTGCGAGCCGGCGAGGGCGATCGCCGTGTCGTTCCCGATCACCTGGACCGCGACCATCGTGACCGCCTCGGCCTGGGTCGGGTTGACCTTGCCCGGCATGATCGAGGAGCCCGGCTCGTTCTCGGGCAGGAGCAGCTCGCCGAGGCCGCTCCGCGGCCCCGAGCCGAGCCAGCGGAGGTCGTTGGCGATCTTCATGAGAGAGCCGGCGAGTGTGCGGAGCGCGCCGCTCGCCATCACGAGGTCGTCGTGCGCGGCGAGCGCGGCGAACTTGTTAGCCGCCGAGGTGAACGGTAGGCCCGTCAGCTCGGCAAGCTTCGCCGCGACGGCTTCGCCGAAGCGGGCGGGCGCGTTGAGCCCGGTGCCGACCGCGGTGCCGCCGATCGCGAGGGCCCGGAGGCCGGGGAGGGTCGTCTCGATCCGCGCGAGGCCGGCGTCGAGCTGCGCGACGTAGCCCGAGAACTCTTGGCCGAGCGTGAGGGGCACCGCGTCTTGCAGATGGGTGCGGCCAATCTTCACGATGTCGTCGAACTCGCGGGCCTTGCCGGCGAGCGCGTCCCGCAGCGCCCGGACGCTCGGGAGGAGCCGGTGCGTGAGCTCGAGCGCGGCCGCGACGTGCATAGCCGTGGGAAACGTGTCGTTGGACGATTGCGACATGTTGACGTGGTCGTTCGGATGAATCGGATCCTTGCTCCCCATCTTTCCGCCGGCGAGCTCGATCGCGCGGTTCGCGATGACCTCGTTCACATTCATGTTCGTCTGCGTGCCGGAGCCGGTCTGCCAGACGGAGAGCGGGAAGTGAGCGTCGAGCTCGCCCGCGACCACCTCGTCGGCGGCGCGCACGATCAGCTCGGCGCGCCGGGCGTCGAGGAGGCCCAGCTCCCGGTTGACCAGCGCCGCAGCCTTCTTCAGGAGGCCGAGAGCACGCACCACTGGGAGCGGCATCCGGTCGTCGCCGATCGCGAAGTGATGGAGCGAGCGTTCGGTCTGTGCGCCCCAGTACCGATCGGCGCGGACCGCGATCCCGCCCATGCTGTCGGTCTCGATGCGGGTCCCAGGAGCCCGGTCCGGCATGCCGCCCTCCGGTTGCTGCTTCTAGAGAACGTGATAGCCGTACGCGAGGCCGAAGAGGATCGAGCCAACGCCGGCGCAGACGGCGAGCGCCTGTCGGGCGCGGCGGAAGCGGAGGGCCAAGGCCACGGGA
>QHSV01000489.1 GCA_003221655.1 Candidatus Rokuibacteriota bacterium | reverse complement strand
TTTCGGATGCGCCAGCCCACATCGAGGCCGGCGAGGTCGCCCATCGCGAACGGCCCCATCGGAAAGCCGAAGTCGGTGAGCACCCGGTCCACCTGGTGCGGTGCGGCGCCCTCGAGGATGAGCTTCTCGGCCTGCAAGCCGCGCTGGTGGAGCATGCGGTTGCCGACGAAGCCGTAGCAGACACCGACCAGTACCGGCACCTTGCCGATCCGGCGGCCGACGGCCATCGCGGTGGCGATCGTGGTCTTCGACGATTTCCTGCCGCGCACGTTCTCGAGCAGGCGCATCACGTTCGCCGGACTGAAGAAGTGGGTGCCGATCACGCTCTCCGGGCGCTTCGTGGCCGAGGCGATCTCGTCGACGTCGAGGGTCGACGTGTTGGTCGCCAGCACCGCGTCGGCTTTGCAGATGGCGTCGAGCCTGGCGAAGACCTCCTGCTTGATGGGCATCTCCTCGAACACCGCCTCGATGACGATGTCCGCGTCCGCCGCCGCCTTGAAGTCGACGCTCCCGGTGATGAGACCCATCCGCTTCTCCACGTCCGCGGGCGTCAGGCGCCCGCGGGCCGCCGTCGCCTCGTAGTTCTTCCGCACGATGCCGAGACCGCGGTCGAGCGCCTCCTGAGCCACCTCGACCACCGTGACGGGAATGCCGGCGTTGGCGAAGTTCATGGCGATGCCGCCGCCCATGGTGCCGGCGCCGATCACCGCCGCTTTCTTGATCTCCTTGGCCGGCGTGTCCGCCGGCACGTCCGGGATCTTGGCCGCCTCACGCTCGGCGAAGAAGAAGTAGCGCTGCGCCTTCGACTCCGCCGAGTTGAGGAGCTCGACGAACAGCTCCCGCTCGCGCTTGATGCCCTGATCGAACGGCAGGCTGACCGCCGCCTCGACGGCCTTGACGATGCTCTCGGGCGCCCGGAAGCCGCGCGTCTGCCGCGCCACGCTCTTGCGGAACTCCGCGAAGATCTCCGGCTTGCTCCTGGCGGCCGCGATCTTGTCGGTGAGGTCGCGGATCTTTCGGAGCGGACGCTGCTCGTCGAGCACCTTCTCGGCGAAGGCCACGCCGGCGGTAGTGAGGTCGCCGTCCACGATCTCGTCGATGAGCCCGGCCCGGAGCGCCTCGTCGGCGCCGATGGGGTCGCCGCTGACCATCATCTGCAAGCCCTTTTCGACGCCCACCACGCGCGGCAGCCGCTGCGTGCCGCCGGCGCCGGGCAGAAGCCCCAGCTTCACCTCGGGCAGACCGAAGCGGGCGTCCTTCACGCCGACGCGGTAGTGACAGGCGAGCGTGACCTCGAGACCGCCGCCAAGGGCCGTGCCGTGGATGGCGGACACGACGGGCTTCGGCGAGCCCTCGATCAGATCCAGCACCGCGTGGAGCGACGGCTCCGAGGGTGGCTTGCCGAACTCGGTGATGTCGGCGCCGGCGATGAAGGTGCGCCCGGCGCAGACGATGACGATGGCCTGCACGCCGCTGTCGGCCGTCGCCTGCTTGATCCCGTCGTGCAGTCCCTTGCGCACGTGCTGGCTGAGCGCGTTGACGGGTGGATTGTCCACGGTGAGCACGGCCACGCGGCCGCGGGCCGCGAGATCGACGGACTGGGTGATCTTCGCCATGGGATTCCTCGCCGGGTTGAAAGTGCCGCCTATGTTACTCCGTATCCGCCTGAGCCAGCCGACCGGCTCAGCAGCCGAGCTGCTCGGCCAGGTTCTGCAAGTCTCGCGCGATGACGTCCCACTGGCGCGCGGGCGCGACGTCCTTGTTCAGGTTCGGGCCGTGCTCGGCCGGCCGCGGCACGAACGCCGTTCGGAGGCCCAGCGCGCTCGCGTGACCGAGATCGCCGTTGTGGGCGGCGACCATCATGCACTCGCCCGGTGCGAGCCCGAGGAGCGCGGCCGTCGTCAGATAAGTCTCGGGCTGGGGCTTGTAGTGCCGCGCGACCTCCGCGCCGAGGACGGCGTCCCACGGGAGTCCCCCGTACTTGGCCATGTTGACGATCAGTGCGACGTTGCCGTTCGAGAGCGTCGCGAGAACGAACCGCTTCTTGAGGCGCGTCAGGCCGGGCACAGCGTCGGGCCAGGGGTCGAGGCGGTGCCAGGCGCGGTTCAGGTGGTCGATCTCGGCCTCCGAGAGCCCCTTGATGCCGAACTGGACCAGTAGCTTGTCGAGGCTCTCGCGGTGCAGATCGTCGAGCTTCGTCCACGGGCGCCGGCCGCTGCGCACCTCGTCCATCGCCGGCTGGTAGAGACCGCGCCAGGAGTCGGCGAACTTGGCCCAGTCGACGCTGAGGCCTTTCGCCTTTCCGAGCGCTTCGCCCTCCCGGATGAGGCTCGACCGCCAGTCCACCACCGTGCCGAAGACGTCGAAGGTGAGCGCTTTGACGTTCAT
>QHSV01000488.1 GCA_003221655.1 Candidatus Rokuibacteriota bacterium | reverse complement strand
GCAGCCCGCCGGAGATGCCTCTCCTCTGAGCAGAGCGGATCGGCGCTCTCCAAGAGCTAAATCCCTACAGACGTTGACCAGCGCCGCGCATGCCGCCGGGCACAAGCCTTGCTGCTCGCATCGACGCGCGACGACGAGGTCGGCAACCTTCGCTCGCGGGGAGGAGGTCGGAAGCCGATGAGCGGCAGTGAGATGGACACGCGGCTCGCGCAGGTGGCCGAGCGCGCCGTCGAGCTCGCGGTTCTGGGCGGCCGTCAGGGGCGCCGCGCGTTCGTCGAGCGCGTGGGCGCCGCGACCGCCGGGGCGGTGCTCGCGTCGGTGTTCCCGATGGGGGCGGCCCGGGCGCTCGCGCAGGACAAGCCCGGTCCGCTCGAGAAGCGCGACCTCAAGATCGGATTCATCCCGATCACCTGCGCGACGCCGATCATCATGGCCGAGCCGATGGGCTTCTACAAGAAGCACGGCCTCAACGTGCAGGTCTTGAAAGCGTCGAGCTGGGCGATGATTCGCGACATTTCGATCAACGGCGAGACCGACGCCACTCACATGCTCTCGCCGATGCCGCTCGCGATCTCGCTCGGCGTCGGCTCGCAGTCAGTGCCGTACGTCATGCCCGCGGTCGAGAACATCAACGGGCAGGCGATCACGCTTCACGCCAAGCACAAGGGCGTGAAGACCGCCGCCGAGATGAAGGGCTTCAAGTTCGGCGTGCCGTTCGACTACTCGATGCACAATTTCCTGTTGCGCTACGTGCTGGCCGAGGACGGCGTGGATCCCGACCGCGACGTCCAGATCCGCGCGGTGCCCCCGCCGGAGATGGTCGCGAACCTCCGGGCCGGCAACCTCGACGGGTACCTCGCCCCCGATCCGTTCAATCAGCGGGCCGTGTTCGAGGAGGTCGGCTTCATCTACATGCTGTCCAAGGACATCTGGCCCGGGCATCCCTGCTGCGCCTTCGCAGCCAAGCGCGAGTTCGTCGAGAAGATGCCCAATACGTTCAAGGCGACCCTGTTCGCGATCCTCGACGCGACCCAGTACGCGCGCGACCGGTCGCACCGCAAGGAGATCGCGGCCGCGATCGCGCCACGCAACTTCCTGAACCAGCCCGTCGAGGTGCTGGAGCAGGTGCTGACGGGCGTGTTCCCCGACGGCCTCGGGAACACCCGCAACGTTCCGGACCGGATCGACTTCGATCCGTTCCCGTACCACTCGATGGCGGTCTGGATCCTCACCCAGATGAAGCGCTGGGGCTATCTCAAGGCCGACGTGAGCTACCGGAAGGTCGCCGAGGAGGTCTTTCTTGCGACCGGTTGCCGTGAGGCCATGCGGACCCTCGGACAGAAGGCGCCCGCGGGCAACGCGGTCAAGCACACCTTCGCCCTCGGTAAGACGCGCGTCTTCGATCCGGACAAGCCCGAGGACTACATGAAGTCTTTCGCCATCAGGCGGGCGTGAGGCGACGACGATGCAACGCGACCGGCTTCGAGTGATCGGCTTCTCCGCGCTTCTCGGCCTCGCGTTCCTCTTCCTCTGGCAGGCCCTCACGAGTGTTCAGCCGGCGGGCCGGGGTGTCCCGGGGCCGCTGGCGGTCGGCGCGACGGCCGTCCAGATGCTCGCGCACCCGTTCTACGACCACGGACCGAACGACAAGGGGATCGGTCTCCAGCTCGCCGCGAGCCTCGGCCGCCTCGGCGTCGGCTGGGTCGTGGCGTCCGTGGTGGCGATCATGGGCGGCGTCGCCCTCGGGCTCTCGCCGACGCTCTACCGAGCCGTGAACCCGTACGTGCAGGTCCTCAAGCCGATCTCGCCGCTGGCGTGGATGCCCCTGTTCCTCTACACCATCAAAGACTCGAGCCAGTCGGCCATCCTCGTCATCTTCATGTCGTCGCTCTGGCCGACCCTGGCAAACACCGCCTTCGGCGTGGCCACGATCAAGCGCGACTACCTCAACGTCGCGGCGATTCTCCAGCTCTCGTGGTGGCGCCGGCTGGTGACCGTGATCCTGCCGGCCGCCGCGCCCGCGATCGTCGCGGGCTTGCGGATCTCGATCGGGAGCGCCTGGGTGGCGATCGTGGCGGCCGAGATGCTGATCGGCGGCACCGGCATCGGCTACTTCGTGTGGAACGAATGGAACAACCTGGCGCTCACGAGCGTGATCTTCGCGATCCTGGCGATCGGCCTGATCGGCGTGCTGCTCGACGCGGCCCTCGGGCGCCTCTCGCGGCGCCTGGCGTACACCGAGTGAGCTACCTCGAGATCGATCACGTCACGAAGTTCTTCCCGGCGACGGAAGGCGGGAGCGAGGTGTGCGTCTTCCGGGAAGTGAGCTTCAAGATCGAGCAGGGCGAGTTCGTCACGATGGTCGGCCACTCCGGCTGCGGCAAGAGTACGCTCCTCAACATCATCGCGGGCCTCGAGCGCCCCTCCGCCGGTGGCGTCGTCCTCGAGGGGCGCGAGATCCGCCGGCCGGGCATGGACCGCATGGTCGTGTTCCAGAACTTCTCGCTCATGCCGTGGATGACCGTGTTCGACAACGTCCGGCTCGCCGTGCGCGCGGCGCACCCGGACTGGCACCGGAGCGCCGTCAACCAGTTCGTCCAGCGGTACGTCGACATGGT
>QHSV01000487.1 GCA_003221655.1 Candidatus Rokuibacteriota bacterium | reverse complement strand
GCGGCGACTTGCGGCAGGCCCTCCGGAAGCTCGAGGCCCAGATCCTGCGCGAGGCGCTCCAGCGCTACGGGACCCAGTCGAAGGCTGCGCGCCACCTGGGTGTGGCGCAGGCCACGATCGCCCGCAAGACGAAGCTATACCGCCTCGACGCCTGACCCCGGCGTCGGCGGCGGTGGCCGAGTCATCTGCCCCTGATTTAACCAATCAGCCGCCTGCCCAGGCGGCCGCCGCCGAATGAGTATCAGGAATTCGGAATTGCTGCAGGCAGAGGCGCGCTCTCGCTAGGCGCACTTATCCTCGAACACGTCGTGGCAGGCCATCGAACGACCGGGGGCGAGGAATTCGCGATCGCCATGGAGGCGCAGGCCGTCGTGGGGTGGAGTGCGAACCGCAGCCCGGCCGGGGGCTGGGGCCCTCCGTGCGAGGCGAGCCTAGAGGGATTGATCGTGCGAGCGCCCGGCTGGCGGTCAGTTCGCGTCGAGGCGGAGCTGCCGCAGAGCCGAGTGCGGGAGCGCGCGAATCAGCTCTTCGAGGTTCGTCCGACCCTGACGTAGCTTCTCGGCGGCATCGTCCGCCATGGGCAGGGTCGTCTTCTGCGCGCTTTGTCGGACCTCCTCGAAGGGCGCACCCCGGTTGATCAGCACGACGTCCGCGTCGTTCGGGGCCCACAGCTCCGTGAGGATCAGCCGGCCGCGATAGCCGGTGTAGTTACAGCTGCTGCATCCGCGGCCCCGATACCAGCGGAAGTCGGCGGGCGGCGTCCCGAGGATGTCCTCCAGAAGGTCCGCGGGCGGGGTATACCGCTCGCGACACTCCGAGCACACCTCGCGCGCCAATCGCTGCGAGAGCACGCCCAGGAGGGACGACGTGATGAGATTCGCGTCGACACCGAGGTCCAGGAGTCGCGGCAGCGCGCTAATCGTGTCGTTCGCGTGCAGCGTGCTCAGGACGAGGTGGCCGGTCTGGGCCGCCCGGAAGGCAAGCTCCGCGGTTTCGCTGTCCCGGATCTCGCCGACCATGATCACGTCCGGGTCGTGCCGGAGGAAGGAGCGCAGGTACTTGGCGAACGTGTTTCCGAGGCGGTCGTCCACCTCGTGCTGGCGGAAGGCGTCGCAGACGTACTCGATCGGGTTCTCGGCGGTCAGGATCTTGATCCCGGGCTGGTACACGCTCTTGAGCGCGCCGAAGAGGGTCGTGCTCTTCCCGGAGCCGGTGGGACCCGTGACCAGGATGATCCCGGTGGTCGAGCGGAGGAGCTGGCGCAGCCTCGCGGCGACGGGTGCGCGGAGACCCAGCGCCTCCACGGACTGCGGAAGACCGCGCGGGTCGAGGATCCGGATGACGGCGCTCTCGCCGTAAAAGCTGGGAATGATAGAGATACGAAAATCCACCGTGGCAGTCTGACCGCCCCGCTCCACGCGCGCTCGGAAGCTCCCGTCCTGGGGCCGCCGGCGCTCCGCGATGTCGAGCTTGCTGAGGATCTTGAGCCGCGACATCAGCCTGCCGCGATTCAAATTCAGCGTTTCGTTCAAGCGGTCGAGATCGAGCCCTTGCAGCACGCCGTCGATGCGGAACCGCGTCTGGATCCCGCGGTCCACGGCCTCGAGATGAATGTCGGAGGCGCCACGCTCGACCGCCAGGGTCAACAGCTCGCGGACGATGCTGGACGTACTCTCGGAGACGCGCTGGCCGCCGACGTCGAGCGTGTGGCCCTCCGAGAGGCTCTCGATCTCCTCGAACGAGATGACGTGCGGCTCGCCCATCAGCGGTTGTGGCTCGTGCGGCGCGTGACCATTGGAGCCCGCCGCCATGGGACCGGGGTACATCTGCCCGAGCGCCCGCAGGATGTTGGCCTTAGTGGACGTGATGACCTCGATCTCGAAACCCGTGCTCGACTTGAGGTCGTCGATGACCGCTGTCCGCGTCGGATCGTCCATGGCGACGACGAGCGTCTGGCCGACGCGCGCGACCGGGACGACGAGGCGCTTCATGGCGAATCGTGGATTGATCAGGGGTTTCAGCGACATGTCCAGAGCGATCGTGGCGAGGTCGAAGAAATTGATGTTGAGCTGGAGGCACAACGCTCGCCGCAGCTGCTCTTCGGTGACGAACTTCAATCGGATGACCGCCTCCCCGAGCGTCTGCTTCCAACGCCGTTGCTCGGCGAGAGCTGTCGAGAGCTGCTCGGGGGTGAGCGCGTGCGTCTTGACCAGGAGCTCGCCCAGCTTCGAGCGGCGCCGGTAGCGCTCGAGAACCGACACGAGCTGGCGCCGCGTCAGCACATCTTGCGCGACGAGGATGTGGCCGAGCGGCATGTAGGTGTTCGCCTGACCTTGCACGCGTAGCGCCTTCTGCACCTGGGCCTCGGTCGCGAGCCCCTCGACGACGAGAAGGTCGCCGAGGCGCAGGGCGGCCGCCTGACGCCGTGAGGTGCCGTTGCAGACCGGCGATGGCCCCGGGCCGTTCAACGGTATCCGGTCAGGTAACTCGACCTCGAGACGGGGCGCCGGATTCATCGGCTCCTTCAGCAGGCAACGAGCGTGCCAAATCCCGATGATCGCCAACCCGCTATAAACCAGGAGTGTACCGGCCGTCTGCACGAGGAACGCTGGTAAGCCTTCTGCCGATTGGTAGGTTTCGTTCCGCCCGTGGCGTTACGACCCGCGAAAATTTTTTCGCCCCTTGCGCGCAGAGTTTGCACCGACGAATTATGTTCATTCAGCTCGTGGACTTTCCGGA
>QHSV01000147.1 GCA_003221655.1 Candidatus Rokuibacteriota bacterium | reverse complement strand
ACTACAATGAAATGACTACAATCAATAGACATAGCGTTTCGTCGCTCGGACTGTCAACTTACTTCGTCATGCTCGACAGGATCGCGAACCACGCTGCGCTGCTCGGTTCGGGATCAAGTTCAGAAGGAAAGCCCGAAGCCCACCGTGACGTTGACGCCCTCCGTCGAGAAACCCACGTCGGCGCGGAAGACCGCGGTACGCTCCAGGCTGAAGCGCAGCCCGACCCCGTAGCTCGTGTGGACCCGGGCGGCCGGAAGTCTGTCCACGCTGTCCGCGACCGTGCCAGCCTCGTAGAACAGCGCCATCCCGACTCGTTCGATACGGATGGTGTCGGTGAGCGCGAAGCCCCGGGAAATTATCCAGAAGCGATATTCGGCCACCGCGTGCCAGGTGGAGTTGTCGGTGAAGCGGTTCGCGATGTAACCGCGCAGCGTATCGCTGCCGCCGAGGCTCGGCCGCTCGTAAAGCGGCAGGGTTCCGGTGCTGGCCTGCACGGCTACCCCGAGGGCGAGAGTGTCGGTGGGCGGGTTTTCTTCGCGCTCGTCGCCGCCTCGGTGGAGGAGCGGAGGCAGACGCAGGGCCCCATTCCCGAACGCAGTGGCCACGGCCCCTGTGTCGCCGGTGCTCTGCCACAGCGGCGCATCCACGAACGCGCCGAGCTGCCACCCGGCGTAGGGCTGGTGCTGGCTGTCGCGGGTGTCGTAGCGAAGCCCGGCGCTCAGTATGAAGCTCCCGTGACCATCGCCGGCGGCGAACAGCTCTGGGAAGACCTCGTCCGTCGTCGGCCGGCCCGACACCCGCCCAGGCGCCAGATTGTGGTACTCCCCCCGCGCGCCGATGGTCGCGATCCAGTTGCCCCCGGCCTGGGGCACGGCGAAATCGCCACGGGCGCCGAGGTCGGTGACCTCGTCGATGTAGCTGGTCTCGTCACGGGCCCGGGTATTCGGCCCCAACCCGAAGAACCGCCGGGTGAGGCTCTTCTCGTAACCACCGAACGCGTCGATGTGGCTTCGCTCCTCCACGATCACCCCGCCCTCGGGCAGATCCCGATGGTGGAGCCAGCGGCGCCAGATCAGCCGGTACTTCTGCTGACCTTCGGTCGTGTACGAAAAGAACGCGCCCAGGAACTCCCGGCGGCGCTCGCTTCGAAAGTCGATATCGGTGAGCGCAATTCCCGCACCGGCACCGATGTCCTGCTCGAAGAAGAACTGCGGGGCGATGAAGCTCGAAACCAGGAACCGCTCGAAGATATTCCCCGGCTTGATGCGCCCCTCGGGCAAGTAGCGCCAGCGCTCCGGATT
This sequence comes from Candidatus Rokuibacteriota bacterium, assembly GCA_003221655.1. Taxonomy (GTDB): domain Bacteria; phylum Methylomirabilota; class Methylomirabilia; order Rokubacteriales; family CSP1-6; genus AR31. The sequence continues at coordinate 10,931 of QHSV01000147.1, read as the reverse complement.
GGGCAGATCGTCCGGCAGCGGGACCTTCGGGATCCGGCCGCTGGGCTCCATCCCCTGGAGCGGGTCGTGCTTGGTCGGACCCGCCTCCTGCGCCTCGGCCACGAGCCTGGCGGCGAGGATCGCGAGCGCGAGGGCGACGATCAGGGCCGCGAGCCCTCGGGACGGGCGCGACACGCGCCGCCTGGCCGACGCTCTAGGACGGCGATGCCAGCCCGCGCCGAGTGCTCGAGCGACCTCCACCAGCCGGACGATCAGTCCGCTTCGATCTTCAGCGCGTTGCAGATGCGTGTGGTGGCGTTGGCGAGCGCGACCGTGACCGAGAGCTCGACGAGCTCGCGGTCCGAGAGGTGCTTGCGCAACGCCTGGTCGAGAGCCTCGTCGGTGGTTGCCGAGGCGGTGAGCTGCTCGGCGTAGCGGATGACGAGGTGTTCCAGCTCGGTGAACTCCGCGGGATGGTCGTCGTGTGTCGCGATGCAATCGAGCTGGCTGGTCGCCAGGCCCACCCTCTGACCGAGGGCCATGTGCAGGGTGACTCAGTACTGGCAGTGATTGACCTGAGCGGCTCTCAGGTACGCCAGCTCCCGCAGCCGCCGATCGAGCTGCATCTTTCGGAGGGCGTTGCTGAGGGCGAGAAAGCCCTCGAGCGCCTCGGGCGAGTGCGCGACCACCCGGTGAAAATTCAGGACGCGGCCGACGTACCGCTCGGCCCTTTGCCGGTCCTCGTCAGCGACCTCACGAAGCGGTACCAGCGCCATGGTGTCTTCCCCTTTCGCGCAGGTCAGATCGAGATCACGTGCTTGGCTTCGAAGCACAGCTTGGCGAACTGATTGGAGTCCATGAGCCGTATGCCTTTGCTGGCCAGCTGCTCTTCCGACACGACGCCGCCGCGGGCGCCCACGCATGTCGTTCAGCAGTGAATGACGATCTTGGGGTACGGCTGCTTGGGGTCGGGGGTGAGCGCCTGGTCGATGAGCTCCTTGAGTGATGGGCGGTTCATCGGTTTCGTCTCGCTGGCGATCCCGTCGTTCAGGAGGAAGACGGCGTCGCCGAGCAACGCCACCTGCGCTTCGAACTGGTTTGCGCGGGCTGCCAGCGCTGCGGAGAACAGCAGGCCCGCGCGGTTCGGGTCCTCCCCACCGTGAGTGCCAACATACAGCATGTGGTTAGCCATCAGCTCTCTCCTTGTCCGGGACCCTGCCTCTTCGTGTCATCGCTCGACTACGCCTTCAGCGCCTCCCTTCCGGCCAGGGTCGTCTCGATGTCCCGGTTGATCGCGATCGCGCTCTCGTAACATTGCAGCGCCTCGTCCCAGTCCGTCCGGACGGTGGCCAGGTGTCCTCGCGCCGCGTGGAGCGGCGCCGCCGCGCCACACCAGTTGCGGTCGGTGGTGAGCAGCTCGAAGCCGCGACGAATGTGAGCGCTGGCCTCGTCGACCCGGTCGGCGGCGAGGCACAGCTCGCCGAGGAGCGGCAGTGCCCAGGCCTCGACGAGCACGTTACCGCCGGCGCGGGCGATGTCCACGCTCCGCGCCAGGAGCTCCTCGGCACGTGCGTGGTCGCCGGCCTCGAGATTGACGTGGCCGAGCACCAGTGCGCAGGCGGCGACCGCGGCCAGGTTGCTCCGTTCCTGGTACAGGGGCAGCACCCGCTCGAGATAGCGGCGCGCCTGCTCGAGCTCACCGCAACGGAGGTAGTGAAGGCCTACCCCGCAGGCGTCCTCGTAAACACACCCGAGCAGCGTCCGGGCCTCGATGGTCTCGACCGCCGCGCATGCCTGCCGCGCCTTGTCGATCTCGCCCGAAAGCGCGTAGACGAGCGTGAGGGGCCGCCGCAGCATGGCCTCGAAGACGGGGCTCGTCTTGACGACGGAGGGAAGGACCTCCTCGCCCCAGCGCCGGGCCCGGGGAATGTCGCGGGCGAGGGCCAGCGTGAGTGACAGCTCGTGACCGAAGACGGCCATGACCACCGGAATGCCCGCCTTCTTCACCGGCTCCCAGTTGCTCTCGCTGTAAGCGACGCCGTCGTCGATGCGCCCCGTGCAGGTCATCGCGGTGCCGAGCGACGTGCCCATCGAGATGCCCAGCCGAGCGAACATCTCGGCCGCCCGCTGCGCCCACGTCAACGTTGTGTTCGGCTGGCTCCGGTGCAGGTAGCGGTGCGCGGTGCGCTGGTAGACCAGCCCTTTTTCGACACTGTCGGGGTCGGGCTCGACCAGCGCGGCCGCGGCCTCCACGTGCTTGAGACCCCAGTCCTCGCGGGCCCCGTCCCATTGCCAGCTGTAGAGCACGTCGATGTGCAGGTGCATGGCGACGGCATTGCGCTTGTCGCCGAGGCCTTCGTACAGCTCCACGGCCTCCTCGGCGTGGCGGAGGCTGGCATCGGCGTCGCCAAGGTACTGCGCCACGATCGCCAGCTTCTTCCTGACGTCCGCTCGCCGGCGCAGGTCGGCTGCCGGCAGCAGCTCGATCGCCTGCTCGTAGAGCGCGACCGCCTCACGGTTGGCGAAGGCCTGGGCCGCCTTGTCGCCGGCCTTGAGCAGGTACTCCACGGCCTTGTCGGGCTCCTCGCCGCGCAGGAAATGGTGAGCGAGGACCTCGTACTGGTCGGCCAGGCGATCGGCGTACAGATCCTCGATCGCCGCTCCGGTGAGCCGATGCAGCTCCTTCCGGCGGTGCACCAGGAGCGACTGGTAGACGGCCTCTTGCGTCAGCACGTGACGGAACGTGTACGATAGCTCGGGCAGCGCGCTCTTCTCGTACACGAACTCGAGCGCCCGCAACACAGCCAGGGCGTGCTCCACGGCCGTCGGGATCTCGGCGCCCAGCCGTCCCAGCAGCCGCCCAGTGAACTCGCGACCGATGACCGCCGCCACCTGCAGGGTCCGCTTGGGCCCCTCCTCGAGCCGATCGACGCGCGCCATGATGATGTCCTGGACGGTGTCGGGCACGACGGTACTGTCCACGCGGCGGGCGAGCGCGTAGGTCCCCTCCACCTGGCGCAGGACCCGGGTTTCGCGCAGCGACTTCACGACCTCCTCCACGAAGAACGGGTTGCCCTCCGCCTTCCTGGCCAGGAGCGTCTCGATCTCCGTGGGCAGATGCTCGGCACCGAGCATCGCCCGCGCCATGTTCACGCTGTCTTCGGGGGTCAGCACGTCGAGGCCGACGCGGGTGTGATACGTCCGGTCACCGAGCCTGTGCACGTAGCCCGTCCGATAGCTGAGGATCTGGAGAATGCGGCTGGTCGGGATCACGTCCGCGGCGGCCAGGAGAAGCTCCTCGGTCGCCCGGTCCATCCAGTGAACGTCCTCGTAGACCATGACCTGTGGCCGCACCTCGGCGGCGCGGACGAGGAGCGTGCGCAAGGCGTCGACGATGGCCGTCCGCCGCCGCCTGGGATCCATGGCCGCCACCGCGGCGTCGCCCGACTCGAGCGAGAGGAGCGCGCGCAGGTGGGGCAAGATCGGGCGCAGGTCGTCACCGAGGATGAGGACGCTGCGCTCGATTTTGGCCAGCGCCGCTTCCGGGGTGTCGCCATCCTCGATGCGGAAGTTCCGCTTCAGCAGGTCGATGAGCGGGTGGAAGGCCATGGACTCGCCGAATGACACCGCGTGTCCTTCGAGCCAGGTCGCCCGATCACCGAGCCGGCGCCGGAACTCGAGCAGGAGCCGGGACTTGCCGACGCCGGCCTCGCCGGCGAGGAACACGACGCGGCCCTGGCCGGCGCGCGCCCGTTCGAAGGCGTCCATCAGCTGTCGCAGCTCCCGCTCCCGGCCGACGAACGGCGTCAATCCCCGCTCGACTTCGACATCCATGCGGCTCCGGGGCGAGCGGGCGGAGACGACCTCCCAGGCGGTGACGGGCTCGCTCTTGCCTTTCAGCGACAGCGGTCCCACAGCGCGCGTGTGGAAGTAGCCCTCGATCAGCCGATGCGTGCCGCCCGAGACGAGGATGCCGCCCGTGGTGGCCGCCTGCTGGAGACGGGAGGCGACGTTGGTCGTGTCTCCCACCGCCGTGTAGTCCATCCGGAGATCGCTGCCGATGCCACCAACCACGACCAGGCCGGTGTTCAGGGCCTGGCGCACCTGCATGGTGATGCCGCGCCGGCGAAGCTGCTCGTCGTACCTGGCCAGGGCCGCGCGGATCCCCAGCGCGGCGTGGGTGGCGCGCGTCGCGTGGTCCTCGTGGGTGATGGGCGCGCCGAAGAGGGCCATGATGCCGTCGCCGAGGAACTGGTTGACGGTGCCCTCGTAACGGTGCACCTCGGCGAGCATGAGCTCGAAGGCGCCGGTGATCATCGTATGGACGTCTTCGGGATCGAGGTGCTCGGACAGCGGGGTGAACCCCGCCAGATCCACGAAGAGCACCGTCACCTGCTTGCGCTCACCCTCGATGGCTCCCTTCGACGTCAGGATCTTCTCCGCGAGGTACCGCGGCGTGTACGCCCGGGGAGAACCGAAGCGGGCGTCGGGAAGCCCGGTGAGCGTGGCCCCGCAGACGTCGCAGAACTTGCCGGGCGTCTCCAGCTCGCGGCCGCACTGCGGACAGACGAGGGCCAGCCGAGTTCCGCACTCTCGGCAGAACTGGGCCCCTTCCCGGTTCTCGGTTTGACAGCGGGGACACCGCATCGCGGGCCTCCACACCGTGAGCGAACCCGCCAGGGCGATTGGCGCGCACACGGAAGGACGACAGGTGCCGAAACTGTGAATCGTCGGGTATGGGATTGTCAAGGGCGGGGGCGAGGTGTACTGGTACGGCCATGTCGTTTTTGAGCTCGCGCACCCGCTCGGCCCGCGAAGGCTTCGGCAAGCCTATCTTGAGGAAGGAAGACGCGCGCCTGCTGGTCGGCGGAGGCTGCTACAGCGATGACGTCAACCTGCCCGGCCAGGCCTACGCGTGCTTCGTGCGCTCGCCGCACGCCCACGCGCGCATCGGCCGCATCGAGACCACCGCGGCGCTCGCCACGCCGGGCGTGACTGCGGTGCTGACCGGCGAGGACGCCGCCGCCGATGGCATGAAGCCGCTCACGCACAGCCCGATCCCGGTGAATCCCCACGAGCGCATCATCCGGGCCCACGACATTGTCTTCGTCGCCCCCCATTCGCCGATGCCCCCGGACTGCGTGCGCTTCGTGGGCGAGGTGGCGGCGATGGTCGTCGCGGAAACGCCCGGCGCGGCGCGTGATGGCGCGGAGCGCGTCGTCGTGGACTGGACGCCGCTCCCCGCGGTGACGACCAGTCGGGCCTCCGCCGGCCCCGACGCACCGATCCTCTACGATGGGGCGGCGTCGAACGTCTGCGTGGACTCCCAGGTCGGCGATGCCGTCGCCGTGGATCTCGCATTTTCACGTGCCGCCCACGTGGTGCGGTTCGAGACGTGGGTGCATCGCGTCACCGGCGTGACGATGGAGCCGCGCGCGGCGATCGGCGTCTGGGACCCGGCCGTTGGTCGCTACACGATCCATGCTGGCGCGGGCGGTCTCGGACGGACGCGAACCGGCGTGGCCGGCGCCCTCGGCGTTCCGGAGAGCGCGGTGCGCGTGGTGGCGCGCGATGTGGGCGGAAATTTCGGGACCAGGAACAGCTGCTATCCCGAGTTCGCGCTGGTCGCCTGGGCGGCGCGACGCCTCGGCCGCCCCGTGAAGTGGACGGCCGAGCGGCGCGAAGCATTCCTGGCGGACTATCAGGGGCGCGATCTCGTGTCGCACGCCGAGCTGGCGCTCGACGTCGAGGGGGCCTTCCTCGCTTTTCGCGCCGCCAACACCAGCAACGTCGGGGCTCACGCCGTCTCGTTCAATCCGCTCAACAAGGGCATGGCGATCGCGACCACGGTCTACCGCGTTCCGGCCGTGGCGCTACGCGGGCGCGCCGTCGTGACGAACACCTCGCCAACCACGCCATATCGCAGCGCGGGCCGCCCGGAAGTCATGTTCGTGATGGAGCGGCTGATCGACCTCGCCGCGCGTCGTCACGGATTCGATCGCGTCGCGCTTCGGCGGAAGAACCTCGTGCCCCCGAGCGCGATGCCGCACCGCAACGGCTTCGGGGTGCTCTACGATAGCGGCGACTACCCGGCCGCGCTGGACCGCGCGATCGCCCTCGCGGACTGGGCGGGGTTCGAGGCGCGCCGCGCCGAGGCGCGCCGGCGCGGACGCTATCGCGGAATCGGCGTGGCGAACTACCTCGAGCTCAACACCGGGGATCCACGCGAGCGCGCGCAGATCACGGTGCGCCCGGAAGGGCGGGTCGACCTGGTGCTGGGCACGCTCTCGTCCGGTCAGGGCCACGCGACGAGCTTCGCGCAGCTCCTGGTGGAGTGGCTCGGCGTGGAGCTTTCCGCGGTGCGGCTGATCACCGGCGACACCGACGTCACCGTCGTCGGCGGCGGAGCCCACTCCGCGCGCGCGCTGCGGCTCGCCGCGGTGGTCATGGCGAAGGCGTCGGACCAGATCGTCGAGAAGGGCCGGCGCATCGCCGCGTGGCTTTTGGAGGCCGCGGCCGAGGACATCGAGTTCGCCGCCTGCCGGTTCGGGGTGAAGGGCACGGACCGCTCGGTCGACCTGTTCGAGGTGGCGGCCGCCGCGATGCGGCCCGACGCGCCGGAGGATTGCCGCGGGCCGCTGGACGCGACGAGCGATGAAACGATGCCCGTGCCGTCCTTTCCCTACGGTTGCGCGGTGTGCGAGGTGGAAGTCGATCCCGAGACCGGCGCGGTCGAGCTCGTCCGCTACACCACCGTGGACGACTGTGGCCGCGCCGTCAATCCGATGATCCTGCACGGCCAGACCCACGGCGGCATCGCCCAGGGGGTGGGGCAGGCGCTCTGGGAGTCGTGCGCGTACGATGCCGAGAACGGGCAGCTCGTGTCGTCGACGCTGATGGACTACGCGCTGCCCCGCGCCGACGCGCTTCCCGCGTTCACGACGGAAATCAGCGAGGTGCCCTCGACGTCCCACCCGCTCGGCCTGCGTGGCGGCGGCGAGGGCGGGACGACTCCGGCGCTCGGCGCCGTGGTGAACGCGATCTGCGACGCGCTCGGCGAGCTGGGCGTCGAGCACATCGAGATGCCGGCGACGTCCGAGCGCGTGTGGCGCGCGATTCGAGACGCGCGGCGAGAGCCACACGCGCTGGAGTAGGTGGAGGTTGGGGTCGCGCCGGGGAGCGCGCCCGGGTGTCAGTCGATGGTCCCTGCTGGCACCACCCACTCGCAGGGCTGGCCCGTGACCCGGGTGATCAGATCGAAATCTGCATCGTAGTGGAGGACGGCAAGGCCGTTTTCCTCTGCCGCCGCGGCGATCAAAAGGTCCGGGATCTTCCGTCCCCGAAGGCCGCGGGAGGCAAGGAGCCGCTGCACCTGGCGAGCCCGTCGTACGTGCACGGCGTCTGTCTCGATCAGGGGGAAGGCGGCGACCGCCGTTGCCAGGCGGGTCCACTCGCCGAGGTTGCGGGCTGAGAAGCCGACTTCGAGGTCCGAGATGCCTGCCCGGGCGACCTGGCCGCTGGCGGCGAGGGGCTCGAGCGCCGTGCGCACCGCCCGGTGGCCGAGACGGGTCAGCACGCTAGTATCGGCGAGGTGGGTCAGCGCCACGCGGTGCTCCGGTCCTGCAACCTCGCCTTCGCCAGCGTATCGAGCGCCCTGGCGACGCGGCGGTTCCGCGCCGGCGCGGCACGGCGGAGCGCCTCGTTGACGGTGTCCTTCAACGTCTTCGTGCCGAGCTCGGCCCTTGCGGCCGCGAGGGCTTTCTCGTCGATGTCCACCAGGCGCTTGGCCATGGTTGGGAGTATATCACCGTCGCCCGATGTATATCCTCGACGCGTAGCCCCGCCGAGTGCCTCGTCAATCCGACAAGGCGCTCACTCCTCGAGCAGCACGCAGTACCGAGGCTCCGCGCTGACGAACACCTCGTCGCCCTCGGCCAGCGGGTCTGGCGCCGCCGAGCGCACGATGAGCAGCCGGCCGTCCCAGTCCACGTGGTATTGCGTGAAATCGCCCTGGAACACGCGCTGGCGGATCCGGGCCGGCCACGCGTTGACGGCCGATTCGGGGCGCGCGCGCTCGAGGCGGAGGCGGACGGTGCGGACGGCCATGAGCGCCTCGGCCCCGACCCGGCGGTCGGGAGAGGTGCCGTGGACCAGCGCGCCTCCCGGCGTCTGGATGACCACGAGCCCATCGCGCTCGAGGTCCGGGCGTCGGCGGCCCCGGATCAGGTTGGCCGACCCGACGAAATCGGCGACGAATGTGTTGCGCGGCCGGTCATAGATCTCGGCCGGCGTGCCCACCTGCTCGATGACGCCGTCCCGCATCACCACGATCCGGTCGGAGATGGCGAGCGCTTCCTCGAGATCGTGAGTCACGTACACCGAGGTGATGTCGAGGCGCCGCTGCAGCTCCTTCAGCTCGACCCGCATCTCGGCGCGCAGCTTGGCGTCGAGGTTCGACAGCGGCTCGTCGAAGAGAAGCACGGAGGGCGAGAACACGAAGGCCCGGGCCAGGGCCACGCGCTGCTGCTGCCCGCCTGAGAGCTTCGACGCGCTGCGGGCGCCGAGGTCGCCGAGCTGGACCAGGTCGAGGGCCTCGCGCACGCGGGTCGTCACCTCGGCCTCGGGACGCCGACGCACGCGGAGGCCGTACGCGACGTTGTCGAACACCGTCATGTGGGGCCAGATGGCGTACGACTGGAAGACCATCGACAGCCCGCGGCGCTCGGCGGGGACGTTCACGGCGGGCGAGGACGAGAACACCGGGCTCCCACCGATCCGGATCTCGCCTGACGTCGGTCGCTCCAGACCGGCGATCGCCCGGAGCGTGGTCGTCTTGCCGCAGCCGGAGGGACCGAGCAGGGTGAGGTGCTCGCCGGCGCCGACGGTGAAGGTCACACCACGGACCGCGACGACCGCGCCGTAGCGCACGACCAGGTCCCGCACCTCGATCGACGCCTGGCTCACGCTCACTCGCCTCCGGCCTGCACGGCGCGGCGGGCCACCGCGAACATGATCGCCAGGGCCGCGGCCACGGCCAGCGTCTGCAAGAGCGCGAGGGCCGCCGTGAGCTCCGAGCTGGTCGAGAACCACGACTCGACGATGGCCGGGGTGATGACCTTGGACTTCGGCCCCATCAGCAAGATCGACGCGCCCAGCTCGCGGACGCTGGCGATGAAGAGCAGGAGCCACGCCGCGACCAGACCGGGCTTGAGCAGCGGCATGGTGACGGTGCGCAGGCGGTAGCCCCACGTCGCCCCGCACATCTGGGCGGACTCCTCGAGCGAGCGGTCGATTTGTAAGATTACGCCCGAGATCGTGCGGAGTCCCAACGGCAGGAACACCGTGAGGTACGCGATCAGGAGGAGCCACAGGGTGCCGTAGATCGGGATCGGAAAGACCAGCCACGCCCACAGCATCCCGAAGGCGAAGACGAGGCGTGGCACCGCCTGCGGGAACATCAGCACGTACTCGATGACGCCGGCGCCAGGCAGGCGCGAGCGGTAGATCAGCCACGCGAGGAACCCCATCAGGACGACGCCGAGACTCGCGGTGGCGAAGCCGAGGAGCAGGCTGTTCCAGAGCGCCGAGCGCACGGCGTCGAGCGAGAGCGCGGTCGCATAGATGGCGAGTGTGAAGTTGTCGCGCCGGGGAAACGCGGAGGTCAGGCGCTGGAACGAGGCGTACACGATCGTCAGCACCGGCAGGATCACCGCGACGCCCAGATAGCCCAGGCAGATGCCGAGGAACGGCCAGCGCAGCCGTCCGACGTCCATGACGCGAGGCCGGAAGGCCTTGCCCGTGATGGTGGCGTAGCTGCCGCCGCTCACGATGCGCCGGTAGACCCACACCATCGCGAACATCACGGCGAACAGCGACACGCCCATCGCCGCCGCCGTCGGGAAGCGCGGCGGGTACTGCGACACGAGCTGGTACATGGCCGTGGTCACGACGTAGAAGCGGTTGGGGAGGCCGAGGACCAGCGCGGCCGAGAACGAGCCCAGCATCTCGGCGAAGACGAAGATGGCCGCCCCGAGCACGCCGGGCAGGACCAGGGGCAGCGTGATGCGCAGCATCGTCCGCAGGCGACTGGCGCCGAGGACCTGGGAGGCTTCCTCCAGCGCGGGGTCCATCGATTTCATCACCGCGCCGATCATCACGAAGGCGACCGCGCCCTCGAAGAGGGCCATCACCCAGGCGATCCCCCAGGGGGTGTTGATGTCGATGAGGTGCCCGTGTCCCCCGAGTGCGCGCCAGATCTGATTGACGAACCCGCTCGTCGGCGAGCCGATGAGCGCCCAGGCGAGGGCGCCCATCAGCGGCGTCACGTAGTACGGCAGGGCCATGAGCTGCTCGAACGCCGCGCGGCCGGGCACGTTCGTGCGCGAGAGGATCCATCCCATGGCGAAGCCGACGACAACGGCCAGCACCGTCGCCACCGCGGCGACGAGCAGCGTGTTGCCGAAGATGTGGGCGTAGCGGCCGAGGTCCGCATAGTTGGCGAGGCCGTAGGCGTCTGGCGGGCGGGCCTGCGGATCGCCCACGCTCAGCGAGGCCTGGATGAGATAGGCGATTGGATAGAGGACGAGGACGGCGGCGCCCCCACCGACGAGCAGGCTGACAAGACGCGGGCCCGGCCGCCAGGACCGGATCACAACCCCATGATCGAGTTCCACTCCTTCACGAACACGGGGTGGCTCGCCACGTAGTCGTTCCAGTCCGTGGGGAAGAGGAGCTTGAAGTCCGCCAGCCGCTTGCCGGTGGGCATCGGCTGGGCGTCAGTCCGCAGCGATCCGTAGAGGAGGATTTTCTGGTTCTGGTAGACAGCTTGGCCGCGCTTGGACAGCGCCCAGTCCACGAAGAGCTTGGCCGCCTCCGGATGGGGGGCGCGATTGACGACGCCGATGAAGAACGCCGTGGCCGGCAATCCGTCGGGCGGCGCCACGAACTCGATG
>QHSV01000502.1 GCA_003221655.1 Candidatus Rokuibacteriota bacterium | reverse complement strand
CCGGTAGTCCGTACATGAGCGACAGGGACGCGAGGGCGTTGAGGCTGGTGCCGAGCCCCGAATTTTGCATCACCACCACCGGGCGGCGGCCGCCGAGCCACGCGCCGGCGGCGAGCCCGAGGGCGACGTCCTCACGCACCGCGGGGATCCAGGGAGCGCTCCGGGGACACTCGAGCGCCGCAATGAGGTCCGCGACCAGCGAGCAGGGGACGCCGGTGTAGAAGTCGAAGCCGTGGCGATCGAGAAGGGCGGCGAGCTCGGCACCGGACACGATGCGTGGCTCAGCGCTGCGAGGTCCGCTTCTCCGCAGGAAGGAACTCTTCCTGCTTGGTCTTCATCTTCTTCACAAGCTCCTGGTACGACGAGGTCGTGATGATCTTGTTGAACTGGGTCCGGTAGTTCGAGATCAGGCTCACGCCCTCGATGAGGACGTCATAGACCAGCCACTTGTCGCCCCGGACGTGCATCCGATAGTCGATGGGAATCTCGGTCCCCTGCTTCGTCACGAGTCGCGTACGGACGATCGCGCCATCGGAGTCGACGGACTCGCCCACGAACTTGATTTGCTCGCCCCCGTAGAGCTCGATCTTGGAGATGTAGGAACGCTCGAGCAGGTCCGTGAAGAGCAGGACGAACTCGTCGCGTTCGGCCTGTGTCCGCGCCGCCCAGTGCCGCGCGAGCGAGCGCTTGGCCGTCTCCGAGAAATCGAAGATGTCGTTGGCGACCTGGCGAACGGCGGTCCGTCGCTCCCGTTGCTTACCGTCCTTCTTGAGCTCCGGGTTATCCAGGATCTTGACCGTCCGGTCGATCTGGGCGCGGAGCTGGTCGGTCGGCGCACCCGCCCAGACCCGGTCCGGGCCGGCGAGGATGAGCGGCAGCGCAGTGGCAAGCGCGAGTGCGCGGGCGAAACGGGCCATCGGCGACCTCCTACCCCCTACACCTTGCCGAAGATGTACTTGGACAGCAACTCTTCGAAGTCCACCGGCGCCTCGACTTCACGGATCTTGCCGTTCGGGGGGATGATCTTCTCGGACCCGCCCGGGCTGATGCGGATGTATTTCTCCCCGATCAGCCCCTTCGTCTTGATCGACGCGATCGCGTCCTCCTGGAGCTTGATCCCGGACTGCACCCGGAGCGTGACGCGGGCCTGATAGTCCGCCAGGCCGATGGACTCGACCCGCCCGATCTCGACGCCGGCGATCTCCACGGTCGAGCCCGACTTCAGCCCGCCGACGGATGGGAAGTCGACGGTGACCGCGTACCCGCGGCCGCGGAGAAACGAGACCTGGCCGAGGCTGATCGAGAGGTACCCCAGCGCCACGATGCCGAGGACGACGAAGATTCCCACCACGATGTTGACGCGCGCGCGCTCCATCAGCGTTCCTCCGAATTGTCCGGCTCGCCTCTGATGAACTTCTGCACGACCCGGTTCTGCGAGGCCTGAATCGCCGCCGGCGGCCCCGCTTCGGCGATCCGCCCCTCGTGCAGCATGGCCACCGTGTCGGCGATCTCGAAGATCTCGGGAATCTCGTGGCTCACCATCACGGCCGTGAAGTGGAGTCGGCGGTGCAGATCCAGGATGAGGTGATGGATCGTGTTGACCAGCACGGGATCGAGGCCCGTCGTCGGCTCGTCGAAGAACACGATCTCGGGCTCGGTCACGAGCGCGCGCGCGATGGCCACGCGCTTGCGCATGCCGCCCGAGATCTCGCCCGGGAGCTTGGCGCCCATTCCCTCGAGGCCCACCTGCCCCAGGGCGCCCTCGACGCGCTTGAGGATCTCGTCCGGGGGCAGGCGCAGCTTCTCGCGGAGCGGGAAGGCGACGTTCTCGTGACATGACAACGAGTCGAACAGCGCGCCACCCTGAAACACGACGCCGTAGCGACGTCGGATCTCGTCGAGCGCGCCGCCCCGCAGTCCGGTGATGTCGACGCCGTCGATGAGGATGCGGCCCGCGTCAGGGCGCAGCAGGCCGATGAGGTGCTTGAGGAAGACCGACTTCCCGCCGCCGCTGCGCCCGATGATGACGGTGATGGAGCCGGTCGCGACCTCCAGGGAGAGCTCGCGCAGCACCGGCTGCCGGCCGAAGGACTTCGTGAGCCCATGGACGCTGATCATGCGCGCGCGGCCTCGCTCACTGGAGGATCGACCCCATGAAGTAGTCCCAGACAAGGATCAGGACCGAGGAGAGGACGACCGCCTGCGTCGTCGCCCGCGCCACGCCCTCGGCGCCGTGGCCGACGTGGAACCCCTTGTAGGTGCAGACCCACGTCACGATGACGCCGAACGAGAGGGACTTCCAGAACCCCGTCATGATGTCGTTCAGATCGACGAACGTCTGCATCTCCCCGAAGTATGTCCCCGGCGAGAGGCCCAGCAGCTTCACCCCGACCAGGTAGCCGCCGAAGATCCCGACGACGTCGAAGATCGCGGTCAGCAGCGGGAAGGTCACCAGCCCGGCCAGGATCGAGGGCGCCACCAGGTAGCGCATCGGGTTGAGTGCCATGACCGTGAGCGCGTCGATCTGCTCGGTGATGCGCATGATGCCGATCTCGGCGGGGAGGGCCGAGCCGGCGCGGCCGGTGATCATGAGCGCGGCCAACACGGGGCCGAGCTCCCGGATGATCGAG
>QHSV01000476.1 GCA_003221655.1 Candidatus Rokuibacteriota bacterium | reverse complement strand
CGGGAAGCTCCCGTCTGGTGGTTCGTGCCCCTATCGGAACGCAAGAATCGGCCGCCCTTCGACTCGACTGGGTTTTCTCAACTCGATGACATCCGCATCGCGGCTCTCACGATTTCCCGCTACTGTCGAGACGTGCTCGCTGGCGACGCTACGAAATTCGACGCGGTAGCCAGCGAGTGGCGGAGGGCCACTGATCCCCAATATCGGCAATCCCTGCAGAAGCGAAAGCTACCCTAAGAATGAGGCTCTCGCTTCCGCCGCCTAACAACCGATTGCGGCGGACGGCGCTGCGCGCCGCCGCTGAACCGGAGTGTAGCCCGATTGGACTGAGTTCCAACCCCTGACATGTACGACGAGATCGCGACGCTCTATCACCTGATTTATCGAGACTGGAACGCCGTGATCGCTCAACAGGCGTCGGCACTCGACACCATCATTCGCCAACATGTGGGCCCGCCTCCGCAGTCGATCCTCGACGTCTCATGCGGTATCGGTACTCAGGCCCTTGGCCTCGCTGCGCTCGGGCATGCGGTCACGGCTTCCGATCTATCGTCGGCGGCCGTGGAGCGCGCTCGCCTCGAAGCTGCTCAACGCAACCTGGCCATTGACTTCACGGTCGCGGACATGCGTCGGTGCGCGGAGGTTCACGGATCAGGATTCGACGTCGTGCTCAGTGCCGACAACTCCATCCCGCACCTGCTTAGTGACGACGCGATCCGCGAGGCGTTAGGAAACTTCCACCAATGCACTCAACCGGGTGGAATCGCGATCCTCGGCGTGCGCGACTACTTGAGGGAGGAGAGATCTTCGCCACGGCTGGTGCCGTACGGATTTCGCTCGGACCGTGGCGACCGCTACTTCGTCGTCCAGACGCGAGACTGGGACGGCGATTTCTATGACGTGGCGATGTACTTCATCCGCGAGGCGCGCGGTTCGAAACCGGCGACGGTGATTGCGGGTTCGTCTCGGCCGACTGGTCATGCAAGCCATCAGCCGTTTTCGCTTATCGGTCGCGGTCCATTTACTGGTCCCTCTTTGTCGCCTGATGGCCTCAGCATGAAGCCGATCACCCGATTTGCGCTGGAGAAGCACGACGGCCCATATGAGACATGGCCGCTACGCTCGCGCGTTTCCCTGGATGGCAAGCCCACCGACATTTCCCTGCCCGGCTACACGTTGCTGCATCAGTTCGAGACAGCGACCGGGTACATCCTCGTGACCGATTACAATTGTCCTTACGAAGAGATCACCAACTTTGCTCTCATCAGCAAGCAATTGCGTTTGCAATCGTGTCGGTGGCTTGGTTGGATGTACGAAACATTCTTGCTCGAGCGCATCGAATGGATCGACGATCGAACTTTCACGGCTTTCTTTTGTGGCAACTTGTGTTGCCGGCTCACGGTTCGATCCTGGGGGATCCCGTACATCCGGCCCCGTCTGAAGCTCCAGCTGGATAGGTCACTCGTACCTGGCGATGGCGGTGTTAGGCCGCTCATGGGGACGCCCAGCATCGGAAAGCTGGCGAACGCATTCATCCCCGCGGCCACGCCTGCAGTCGCATTGCCAGTCGCAGCGCTTTCCGCTATTTATCGTTTCACACGGACACACGGTGGGTTGTGGGTCGGGGGTACGGTTTTCGTTTCAAGCAGCGGCGTGTCGTTCGTACCGAACCGCCTCAACCGACTCGTCCACAACGACCCAGAGGCAGCTAACAGGTTGCGGAAAAATCAGGATTTGAGTCGGATGTCACTTCTTCCGAATGGATCCGGTAACCCATGACCGTTCCTCTTCACCCTCATCTTGATCTCTTCCCCCTTCTGGAGGGGGTCGAACTTCGTCCGGCTTACGCGCGGCAGAAGCGTGCAACGACTTCATCCGGTCGCTGCCGCCAAGTTTCGTATGCGAACCAGGTTGTACACCGCGGTGGCGAAGGTGAACATCCATCCCACGCGGGCGAGGCCTCGGTGCCGCGTCTTCCTCATCAGCCCCACGGTCTTCAACCAACCAAAGATCTCCTCGACTCGTTTGCGCTTCCGCTGGCTCAGGGCATAGCCGGGATGCCGGGTGGTCCGCCCATCGATGCTGCTGTAGCTCGCGTTCTTCCCGGCGATGTGAGGGGTAATCTCGACGAACCGAAGCGTCTGAACGAAGTCCCGAGTGTCGTAGGCCTTGTCGCCACCCAGCGTCACTCTTCTCTTGTTCGGGACTCTCGACGCCATCTCCAGAGCTGCCTCCCACTCGGCCTGAGGGTTCGCCTCCGTCAGTCGGGCGTCCACCGCCAATCCGTGCCGATTGTCCATCAGCAGATGACCCGAGAAGCACAGCTTGGACTCGGTCCCGAACGACTTCCGGTACAGCCGAGCGTCCGGATCCGTGGTCGAGGCGTGGGTCTGGTTGGATCGCTTCTGCCCCGTGAAGTCCACGGTCGGGTTCCCGGGATCATCCGACGGCGGCTCCTTCCCGCCCCCCTTCGGCTTGAAGCTCTTGTGGCCCGCCCAGGCCTCCACCAGCGTACCGTCCACGGTGAAGTGTTCTCCGGAGAGGAGCTCCAACTCTTTCGCCTGCTCCAGGACCCGCTGAAAGAACCGGGTGTGGATCTCTCCCGTCAGCAGCCGATCCCGGTTCTTCGTGAACACCGTCGGGTCCCAGACGGGGTCGTTCATGCTCAAGCCCACGAACCAACGGAACAAGAGGTTGTAGTCGAGCTGTTCCATCAGCTGCCGCTCGCTCCGGATCGTGTAGAGCACCTGCAGCAACAACGCCCGGAGAAGCTTCTCGGGAGGAATCGACGGTCGGCCGACGTCGGAGTAGAGTCGCGAGAAGCTCCGAGAAAGTTCAGCCAGGACTGCGTCCACCATCTTTCGAATCGGACGCAGCGGGTGATCTTTCGGGACCCGCTTCTCCGGGGAGATGTAGCTGAAGATGTCTTCTTGGTTGAAGTCGTTTCCACGCATCGGGGCCTCCTCCAAAAAGTTCGGAGGCATCCTACACCCGGGATCTCTAGGATGAACCACGAAATCGGGGGTTTTTCAGCAACCTGCTAACGTGCGTGGCGGAGACATCAGAGATGTGCGGCGCGAATTCGGTTGGGTTACGGGTATCGTAGTGGTGAGACACGTGCGCGGCGAGTTCCGATTCCGTTGTTATGGTGCAAAGCAACTTGCGGCAACCATGGCCGCGAACTTCAATGTCGGTCCGGAACCACCGGCGGCCTAACTTCTGCGTGCAAACGCGCGTGAAGCAGCGTCGTGCTTTGCCAGCATCGTGCCCGCGCGCCGCTGACCCAGCTCGGTAGGCACACGCAAGAAAGGTGAGAACTGTGGTGGATGCCGAGCCTAGTTGGCAGGTTCTTGAGACTTTCCTTTCAGGCGAGATATCACCCGCCGATTTTGAGCGGTGGTTCTTCACCACCTCAGAACTTGAGAGCGCCCTAGGTACGCGAGCCTATAGGGAACTCCTTGCTTTCGATTTTCAACAGCGCCATGCAGCACATGAGTTGCCACAGCTTGTGCGGTCTATTTACCAATGGGCGCGACCTGGCAGGCTAGCGTGGGACCGTGCCTTCCGTATCGCTCGAGGCCTCCTCAGCGGTATGGTGCAAATCCATGATGGGGTCCGAACGCTGGCGGAGCTTTGCATGGACGGTCACGATTGGGTTCCAAGCATATTCGTCAACGTGAACTCGGAATTCGACGGAATACCCAGACCTGAACAATACGCGCTGTGGGAACCAAGTGCTCTGGGGGCAAAGCTTGAAGAGGGGCGACGGATCACCAAGTTTTATAGGCCTGCAATCCTCG
>QHSV01000475.1 GCA_003221655.1 Candidatus Rokuibacteriota bacterium | reverse complement strand
TCTGAAAGGCTTCTCGGATGATCGCCGACGATCTCGGGTGGAGCGTGCCAGCCCGGATTTCGTCGCCCAGCCATGCCTCGATACGTCCGAGGAGGGTCGCCGGCTCCAGAACGCTCGCCATGAACTCCACCTGGTCGACGCACACCCGCAGGAAGAATTCACAGAACTCGGTCAGTGCCGCCTCGCTGAGGGCGCCGCGGCCATCGACGTCGTTGCGGCGAGGCTCGTCGGCCGCCATCAAGGCCCGCTTGTAATCGGTCACGCTCCGGGCGAGCCCTCGCGAGACCGACCACAGGCTGGTCCCCACCCCCGTCTCCCGAAGCATCGCGTGCGACACAAGGCGCGCGACCCTGCCGTTGCCATCCAGGAACGGATGGATCCACAGCAACCGGTGGTGGGCGGCCGGCACCGCGACGACCCGATCGATTCGACCCAGCTCGGGGGCGCGGTACGCGGCCTCAAACCGGGCAAGGAACCGGGGCACCGCGCCGGGGCTGACGGGCACATGCCGGCCGATCTTCACGTGCCGCAGTCGGAGCTCACCCGGCCCGACGCGCGCCCTATCGCCGGTGTCGGGGTTTTCGACCCAGAGCAGGTCATCGGGCAAGCGCTGGCAAAACTCGCGATGAAGCGCCTGGATGAATGCGGAGCTTGTGGCGGGACCCTCGAGTCCGGGCGGAGGTGCGGTCCCCGGTCCACCGTCCAGCACGGTCTGGACCTCGATGTGGGCACGCGCTTCGAGCTGGAGCCCCCGCTTCGCAGCATCCGCCGAGTAGTCGGCGCGCAGCGCGCGGTCGATGTCGATCGGATGGGTGTTGTGGCCCTCGATGAGGTTGCTGTAGTAGCAGTTCATCGACCGCACGAGGGTTCCGACCTCCGCTCGCACGTTGGGATGAAGCTGAGCCGCCAGCCCATGCGCCCTGGCCGTCAAATCGACGGCCAGGTCTTCAAGACGGCGCCGATGTGGCCCGCCAGCAGACGGCAGCATAGGCTCCATGCTCGTGACAGGCTCGCGCTCGTCTCTGAGAGTGACCTCTGTCAGCATGGAAATTGCCGGATGCATTGCCGGATCACCGGCTAAGTATATTCCCAATTCGACGGTAAGTTACGTCGATATGGACTCGTCGCTGAACCGGTCAGATTGCCGGTTCATTTGCCGAGATTCACCGGACCCGACCTAGCCGCCGCGCAACCAGTGGCGATAGGCCGCGATCCACTCGCTGCCTGCTGGCGGCGGTGACGGCAATGGAAGATCGAGGAGTGGCACGCTCTGACGCGTGCCGGCTCGGCGACAGACTGCAACGATCTCGTCCCGCGACGTCAGTTGCACGCGCACCACGGTAACCGGGGCCCCGAGCACGGTTGTCTCGAAGGGGACCGCAAGGTTGTCCTCGATCATCGTGTACAGGCCGGTGACTTGCTCTGATTCGTTGTAGCAGTCGACGATCGCTTCCTCGACCAGCTCGTCGAGGCGTGCCTTGCTGAGTCGCACGAAGCCAGTCTTGCCCTTACGCCGTCGTGTGTTCCTCACTACCCTGTGACCACGGGCTCGGTGTTCGCTTCCTCGCACATGACCGGACGCACCGTCAGACTGGCGGTAGTTCGTCGAGCGCGGCCGCAACCGTCTTGCACGCCTGGATCAGGTCGGCAAGGAGCCGCTCGTCGACAGCGAGATCGCCTTCGTACTCTCCGCGATTTCGGACGTCATGGCACCGGGCGAGCACCCGCCACACCTCGGGACCGAGGCCAAGTGTGTGCGGAAGTACCTGGAACACGATGTACCGGTTCGCTGCGCGATACCCTGCGTGGCGGAGCCCGGCCAGGCATAGCGCGTGCGCCGCGTTGTAGGCCAGGTCGAATCGGCTTTCCACCGAGTTGGCTTGCTTCTGCGCATCGGCAAGCCGTGTGAGCCCTGACCGCTTGAGGCCGGCGAGCTCGTTCGCGTCCGGCGCCTCCTTGCGCAGGGCTTTGCCCGGTCCGCATAGGTTGTCAAGCGGCGAGGCCACTCTCGTCGCCAATCAGCCACAGCTTGGGCTGCGCCAGTACTCGCGTCACGAACGCATTGTCCTGCTTGAGCCGTTTGGACAACTCCTTCGAGGAATAGATCGTCGGAGCGACCTTCCGTCCGAGCTGAGCTGAGGCTCCTTCCACTGCGGCGAAGAGATCGGCGTAGGTCAGGCGGTCGCTGACGACCATCAGATCGATGTCGCTGGCGGCGGTGTCCTGGCCTTTGGCGATCGACCCGTAGACGAACGCAGCGCGGATGCTTCGCGAGACGGGAGCCAGCGCCGCGCGGAGGACGTCCGCCAGCCCCGACGTCTTGAGCACGAGCGCCCGCAGCTCTGCGAACACTGGCGAACCGGCATTTGCCTGATAGTGCTTCTGCTTGCCGACACGGGTAACGACCACCAGGCCGGAGGCCTCCAGCCGCGCGAGCTCGCGCTGCACGGCGCCGGTACCGGAGCGCGCCAAGCCTATCACCTCGTTGGCGTAGAAGCTCCGGTGGGGATTGCCGAAGAGCACGCCGAGCACGCGCTGCTGGACCTTGGCGAACAGCGCGTCGGCCAGGCCGGGGGGCGGCGTCGCCGGAGGCGGCTTTCGCCGAGTCCGATTCATTCCCATGCTGGGTATGATAAACCCCGCCCTGGGTATGTTCCTAGGACGAGCTACAAGCGATCTGGAGCCGAGCTGGTCATCGATGGCCGAGAACCGTGAAGCTGCCGGTCGCCTGCGTCGCCTCTCGTACACGCAGCGCGGACCAGAGGAACTTGCGGGCCAAGACGCCCGTGATCTCATCGAGGATCGCT